>NZ_JCBANG010000020.1:0-82184 GCF_059760905.1 Achromobacter sp. 1011811831 | reverse complement strand
GCTGTAGCGCGGCCAGCTGCGCCTACGGCTTGACCGTCACGAACACCGGATTCGAGTAGAACCACAGGTCGTTGTAGTTGCGCGCGTTGATGGCGTTGAAGCGCGCCGCGTTGTCGGTCAGGTCGATCTTGGCGTCCGGCAGCGGCTCGCCGTTGGCGGTTTCGCCGGCCACGTCCGGCGCCAGGTTGGTGCCGCGCAGGCGCAGGTACTGGCTCTTGCCGGCGCTGAGCTTGACCTTGATGACGTTGTAGCCTTCCTTGTCCACGGTCCAGTCGGCGCGCGTGTAGCGGCCCAGCACGCGGGTGCTGGGATTGGTGGCCTGGTCATACGCCGGCGTGCCCGGGGCGGCGCGCGGGACGACGTCGCCCACGATCAGGTCGACGTGGTGCACGGTCGGCTTGACGTAGGTGGGGTTGCCGCTTTCGATCGGGTACTCGTAGTGGTTGCTGTCGGGGCTGCGGAAGCGGATGGTCACTTCCACCTGCTCGCCCTTGGCCGCGATCAGCTCACCGCCCATCTGCGCCGTGCCCGAGGCGCCCTGCGCCTGGAATTCCAGCGCGTCGATCAGGTCGCCGAACACGCCGTACATGCGGCCGCTCTTCAGGCCCGCGACCACCGCCGCCATGTCCTTGCCGTCCTTCCAGACATAGGTGCGGGCGTACTCGCCGGGGGCGTAGCCGCTGCTGTACTGGCCGGTGGCGTTGACGCGGAAGTGGAAATCCGAATCGGCCACGGTCCAGATGCGGCGGCCCTCGCCGAGCAGCGCGTCCCAGGTGCCGCCCAGCTGCGCAACCAGGTAGTCGACGCCGCCGTAGGTGCGGTTGGGCAGCTTGGCGGGCGTGTAGGCCTCGGCGTAGCCGCCACGATCCGGTTCCATCTGGTTGCCCACCATGCCTTCGATGGCGAAGAAGATGGACGGCGCCAGGTCGTGCATCTCGCGCAGCTGGCCGATGGTGTACTTGCCGGCGTAGCGCGACGGGTGGTTCAGCAGCATGTAGCTGTCGGGATGCTTGTCGCGCAGCCATTTCAGCGCGGCCAGCGAGTCGGCGTGCGTGCTGTAGGCGCGCGGCTGGCCGGCCAGGTCCGCCACCAGCTGCGGGTCGAACAGGTTGGCGGCCTTGTTGGTGTACAGGTATTCGAATTCGGCCACCGCCCGCAGCGACTTGGCCGACATCGGCTCGTTCACGCCGATGCCGATGTTGACGTGGTCATGCGTGGGCATGTCCCATTCAAACGACGAGAAGATGATCTTGCCGGCGTAGCGGCCCGCGGCCTGCGCCTGCTGGATGAACGGCACTTCGTAGCGCGCCATGCCGGTCGAGAACGGGACCGGGCCGCCGGGAATGTCCAGGCCGGTGTGGTCGCGCCTGGACATGCGCAGGTGGTTCGACAGCGCGGCCCAGTCCAGCTTGTAGCGGGTGAAGGCCTGGTCCAGCACGGTTTCCAGCGTGGTCTGGGCATCGTCGGACTGGATGGTGTGCACGTGCAGATCGCCGGCGCTCCATGCGCCCGTGATCACGGGCGGCTTGGGGGGCTCGGGCGTGGGCTCGGTCACGACCGGCGGCTTGGCGGGCGCGTCGTCATCGTCGTCGCTGCCGCCACAGGCGCTCAACAGGGTTACGCAAGCCAGCGACAAGGGCATCAGGGCCCGCCGCAGGCGGGTTACTTCGAACTGCATTCATGGCTCCAGCGTCAGGGCGGCCCGCAACTCGCGGCGCCGCGCAGGGCGGGACTATGCCGGCTGCCGGTGACGTGGGAATGACAGGCTGGCGCCGGCGCGCGCCGCCAGCGGGGACGTGGCGCCGGCGCGCGCGGCCAGCGGCGCGACCCGGGGCGGCCTAGCCGCCGCGCTTGTCGCTGGTCTTGCCGCCCTTTGTGGGCTTGTCCTTCTTGCCCGGCGTCGATGCCTCGGCGTCCGCCAATGCCTGCCGGATGATGGCCTGCGCGGTCCAGCGCGCCACCTCGGTCACTTCGGGCAGTTCCAGCCGCCAGATGTCCTTGAGCACCAGGAACACCTCGGTGCCATAGACCAGCGACAGGGCCTGCGCCACGCGTTCCTGCTGCGTCGGCGTCAGCGCGCCGGCCAGCGGCGCGATGGCGCGTTTCAGGATGTCGACGCGGTGGCCGCGCACCAGGCGCGGCTCGTTGCCGGCGCGGCCGGCGCTGGCCTCGGCGTGCTGCTCCAGCGAGACCTGGATGGCGGCGCGCAGCGGCGCCTCGTGCGCCTCCAGGCGCGGATAGGCGAAGCGCAGCAGCTCGTCGACGCGCGCGCCGGCGTCGTCGGCGTCCGAGTCCCAGGCCAGGATCGGGCCCAGGCTTTCGTCGACCACGGCGGCGATCAGCGCGCTCTGGCTGGGGAAATAGCGGTAGGCGGTGGCGCGCGATACCTGGGCGTGCTCGGCCAGCTCGGCCACCGAGGGCGTGATGCCCTGGCCCATGAGCTGCTGCGCGGCATCCAGCAGGATCTTGCGCATGCGCGCGCGCGGCCCGTGTGGCGGCTCGCCGCTGGCCTCGGCCTGGCGGCTGGCGGGCGCGATCAGCGCGCGCGCGGACGCCGCCTGCTGGGCGGTTTTGGTTTGACGTGAGACAGTCGTCTCAGTATGATTCTTTCGTCTCATTTCTGAATTCTACAGGCCGGGCTCGCCCCGGCACATATCGAGGCGCGCATCGAGTGTAGCCGCCCACGGGAGGAGCCATGACGAATACCAAGCGGCGGGTCTACGTGGCCGCCACCTACGACACCAAGGGCCACGAGGCCGAGTACGTGGCCGGCCTGCTGGCGCGCGACGGCCTGGACGTGGTGACGGTGGACGTGTCCACCACCGGCGCGCCCAGCGCCGCCCGCGTGCAGGCCCGCGACGTGGCCGCCAGCCATCCCGGCGGCGCCCAGGCGGTGTTCACCGGCGACCGTGGCACGGCCATCGCCGCCATGGCGCTGGCCTTCGAGCGCTACGCCGCCGCCGACGCCGGCATCGGCGCGCTGCTGGGCCTGGGCGGCTCGGGCGGCACGGCGCTGATCACGCCGGCCATGCGCGCGCTGCCCATCGGCGTGCCCAAGCTGATGGTGTCGACCATGGCCTCCGGCAATGTCGCGCCCTATGTCGGGCCGTCCGACATCGCCATGATGTACTCCGTCACCGACGTGGCCGGGCTGAACCGCATCTCGCGCCGCGTGCTGGCCAATGCCGCCGGCGCCATCGGCGGCGCGTTCCGCCAGGCCGACAGCGCGGCCCAGGACAACGACAGTCGTCCCGCCGTCGGCATCAGCATGTTCGGCGTGACCACGGCCTGCGTGCAGCAGGTGGTGCCGCTGCTGGAGCCGGACTACGACTGCCTGGTGTTCCACGCCACCGGCACCGGCGGCCAGTCCATGGAAAAACTGCTGGACAGCCATCTGCTGTCCGGCGTGCTGGACCTGACCACCACCGAGGTCTGCGACTTCCTGTTCGGCGGCGTGCTGGCCTGCACCGAGGACCGCTTCGGCGCCGTGGCGCGCACGCGCGCGCCCTATGTGGGCGCCTGCGGTGCGCTGGACATGGTGAACTTCGGCGGCATGGAGACCGTGCCCGAACGCTACCAGGGCCGCCTGTTTTATCCCCACAATCCGCAGGTGACGCTGATGCGCACCACGCCCGCCGAGAACGCCCGCCAGGGCGAGTGGATCGCCAGCCGGCTGAACCGTTGCGACGGGCCGGTGCGCTTCCTGATCCCCGAGGGCGGGGTGTCGGCGCTGGATGCGCCGGGCCAGGCCTTCTGGGATCCGGAGGCCGACGCCGCGCTGTTCGCCGCGCTGGAGACGCACCTGGTGCAGACCGCCGATCGCCGCCTGGTGCGCGTGCCCTGCCACATCAACGACCCGCTGTTCGCCCGCACGGCGGTCGAGCAGTACCTTGAAATCGCCAAACACTGAGGACCGCCGCCATGCCGCGCTTTGACCGCAACCAACTCATGGACAAGTTCCGCGCCATGGTGCGCGACCGCCAGCCCATCGTGGGCGGCGGCGCGGGCACGGGGCTGTCGGCCAAGTGCGAGGAAGCCGGCGGCATCGACCTGATCGTGATCTACAACTCGGGCCGTTACCGCATGGCCGGCCGGGGCTCGCTGGCGGGCCTGCTGGCCTACGGCAATGCCAACGAGATCGTGGTCGACATGGGCCGCGAGGTGTTGCCCGTGGTCAAGCGCACGCCGGTGCTGGCGGGCGTGAACGGCACCGATCCGTTCTGCGACTTCGACGTGTTCCTGGACGAGCTCAAGCGCCAGGGCTTCGCTGGCGTGCAGAACTTTCCCACCGTGGGCCTGATCGACGGCACCTTCCGCGCCAACCTGGAAGAAACCGGCATGGGCTATGGCCTGGAAGTGGACATGATCCGCCTGGCGCACGAGAAGGGCATGCTGACCACGCCCTATGTGTTCAACGAAGCCGATGCCGTGGCCATGACCCGCGCCGGCGCCGACATCATCGTGGCACACATGGGCCTGACCACCGGCGGCTCCATCGGCGCCGAGACCGCGCTGACGCTGGACGATTGCGTGGCCGCCATCGACCGCATCGCGGCCGCCGCGCTGGCGGTGCGCGATGATGTGATCGTGCTGTGCCACGGCGGCCCCATCGCCACGCCCGAGGATGCCGCCCACGTGCTGCGCGCCTGCAAGCATTGCCATGGCTTCTACGGCGCCAGCTCGATGGAGCGCCTGCCCACCGAACAGGCGCTGACCGCGGCCACGCGGGAATTCAAGGGCCTGACCTTCTAAGCTGTTTACCAGGCGCCGCGCACGGCGCCTTTTTCTTGTCTTTCACCGCATCACATCCTTCCTTTCACCGCATCCGCTTCGACAGGAGCCCCGCATGTCGCACACCGTGTATATCAGCGCCATCATCCATGCGCCGCTTGAGCAGGTCTGGCCCATGTTCCGCGACTTCAACGGCCTGGCCGGCTGGCATCCCGGCGTGGCCGTCAGCCGCCTTGAGGACGGCGGCCGCGCGGACGCCCTGGGCTCGGTGCGGCACCTGACGCTCCAGCCGTCGGGCTTCGTGCGCGAACAGCTGCTGATGCTGGACGATCCGGGCACGGCGCTGCGCTATTCCATCATCGAGACCGACCTGCCCATGCGCGACTACGTTGCCGGCGTGCAGCTGCGCCGCGTCACCGAGGGCGGGCTCACGCTGGTCGAATGGTGGGCCGACTTCCGCGTCGAGGCCGGCGCCGATCTGGCGGCCGTGGCTGGCGCCGTGGGGCAGGGCGTGTTCGCGGCGGGGCTGAAGGCGCTGGACGAGAAGTTGCGCCGCTAGGTCCCTAGGCCCTGCCCGCGTGCTTGCGCGCGGCGCGGGCGCGCGCAGCCGGGCGGCAGCTCGGCCGTTTTCAGATAGTCGCGGATCGCGCCGATCAGCGCATCGGCCGCCGGACTCAAGGGATAGTCCAGGTGGCGGATCAGGCAGACCGTGCGCACCATGGTGGGCCGCGACAGCAGCGCGTAGGCCAGTCCCGGCTCGCGCACGCGCTCGGCGGCCAGTGCCGGCAGCAGCGCCACGCCCATTCCCGCCTTGACCAGCGCCGCCTGCGAGGTGGTGCTGGACGCCTCATGGAAGGGCGCGGCCGCCTCGATCGGCAGGTCGGCGCGGGCGCGCAGCAGCGCGATGATGCCGGTCTCGTCCACCACGCCCACCAGCTGGCGGCCGGCCAGATCGGCCCAGCGCACGGTGCCGTCGCGGCCTGGGCGCATACCGGCGTCGTCCTCGCGGTACAGCACGCCGAAGCGGTCTTCCAGCAGCGGCTCGAAATCCAGCCCCGGCGCGTCCGCCCAGCGGCTGGTCAGGCCGAAATCGACCTCGCGCGCCGCCACCTTGCGCTGGATGCGGCCGGAGTTGTCGTCGCTCAGGTACAGGCGCACGGCGGGGTGGCGTGCCGCGAAGGCGGCGGCCGCCGGCGCGATGATCTGGGTGATGGCCGACGGCGCCGCCGCCACGCCCACGCGTCCGCGCTCCAGCGCGCCGAAGCGCACCACGTCGCCGATGGCGCCATCGAAATCGGCCAGCAGCCGCATGACGCGCGGCAGGAATTCCTCGCCCGCCGCCGTCAGCAGCACGCGCCGGCTGGTGCGCGCGAACAGCAGGGTGGACAGCGCTTCCTCCAGCTGGCGCACCAGGCTGGTGACGGACGACTGGGTCTGGAACAGGCGCTCGGCGGCGCGCGTGAAGCTGGACTCCTGGGCCACCGCGACGAAGGCGTTCAGGTGCTTGAGCGTGACATGCTTGGGCAGGCGATTCATTTCAAATCACGATGGATGGATCGATAAAAACAATTTTTCCAGATTGATCGGCCGGCCGATACTAGGGCCTTCATCAAGCCGGGACACGCGCATGGGGCAGGACACGCTGGATCTGATCATCGAGGGCGGCTGGGTCATCGACGGCCTGGGCGGGCCGCGCATGCGCGCCGACGTGGGCGTGGCGGACGGCTGCATCGCGGCGCTGGGCGACCTGTCCGGCTATATCGCCGACAGGCGGCTGGACGCAGCGGGGCGCATCGTGGCGCCCGGCTTCATCGACGTGCACGGCCACGACGACCTGATGTTCGTCGAAAAGCCGGATCTGGCCTGGAAGACCAGCCAGGGCATCACCTCGGTGGTGGTGGGCAACTGCGGCATCAGCGGCGCGCCCGCGCCGCTGCCGGGCAATCACGCGGCGGCGCTGGCCCTCCTGGGCGAGTCGCCGCTGTACGCCGACATGGAGGCCTACTTCGCCACGCTGCAGGCGCAGCGGCCCATGATCAACGTGGCGGCGCTGGTCGGCCATGCCAACCTGCGGTTGGCGGCCATGCGCGATCCGGCGGCCCAGCCCACGGCCGATGAGCAGCGCGCCATGGAGCGCATGCTGGACGCCTCGCTGGCGGCCGGCGCGGTCGGCTTCAGCACCGGCCTGGCCTACCAGCCGGGCGGCATGGCGCGGGCGGCCGAGCTGGAAGGGTTGGCGCGCGTGGCGGCGGCGCGCGGCGCGCTGCACACCAGCCATATCCGCAACGAGGGCGACACGGTCGAGGAATCGGTGGACGAAGTGCTGTCCATCGGCCGCAACAGCGGCTGCGCCACGGTGCTGTCGCATCACAAGTGCATGATGCCGCGCAACTGGGGCAAGAGCCGCGCCACGCTGGCCAACATCGACCGCGCCCGCGCCGAGGGCGTGGACGTGGCGCTGGACATCTATCCCTATCCCGGCAGCTCCACCATCCTGATCCCGGAGCGCGCCGAGCAGATCGACGACATCCGCGTCACCTGGTCGACGCCGCATCCCGAGTGCGCGGGCCGCTACCTGGCCGACATCGCCGCCGACTGGGGGTGCGACAAGACCGAGGCCGCGCGCCGGCTTTGCCCGGCCGGCGCGATCTATTTCGCCATGGACGAGGACGAGGTGCGCCGCATCTTCCAGCATGACTGCTGCATGGTCGGCTCGGACGGCCTGCCCAACGACGCGCATCCGCATCCGCGCCTGTGGGGCAGCTTCACGCGCGTGCTGGGACGCTATGTGCGCGAAGCCGAGTTGCTGACGTTGGAGGCGGCGGTGGCCAAGATGAGCGCGCTGCCCGCGCGCGTGTTCGGCCTGGCCGGGCGCGGCCGCATCGCCGTGGGCGCCTGGGCCGACATCGTGGTGTTCGATGCCGACACGGTGGCCGACCTGGCCACCTGGGAAGCGCCGACGCTGCCCTCGGCCGGCGTCGAGCGCGTGCTGGTCAACGGCGTGCAGGTGCATCCGCCCATGCCCGACGCGCCGCGTCCCGGGCAGATCCTGCGTCGCTCGGTCGCGGCGCAAGCATAACGATTACATCCACAGGAGACTCCCCATGTTCCGCAAGACCTGCGCCGCGCTGGCGCTGGCCGCCGCATTGCCGGCCGCCCATGCCGCCTTCCCCGAACGCCCCATCACGCTGATCGTGCCGTTCCCGGCCGGCGGCCCCACCGACATCGTGGGCCGGCTGGCGGCGGCCAAGGCCGGCGAGATCCTGGGCCAGCAGATCGTGGTGGAAAACCGCACCGGCGCGTCCGGCACCATCGGCATGGCCGCGACCGCGCGCGCCAAGCCCGACGGCTACACCGTGGGCCTGGCCACCGTCAGCACGCACGGCACCGCGCCGCACCTGTTTCCCAACCTGGCTTATGACCCGGTCAAGGATTTCACGCCGGTCAGCAACCTGGTGACCAGCCCCAACATCCTCAGCGTCAATCCGCAGTATCCGGCCAAGACCCTGGCCGGGTTCGTCGAGCATGTGCGCGCCAATCCGGGCCGCGACGGCTACGCCAATGCCGGCGCCGGCGGCGTCAACGACCTGGGCATGATCTGGTTCCTGCAGATCATCGGCGGCAAGATGAACAGCATCTCGTATCGCGGCTCGGCGCCGGCGCTGACCGACACGGTGGGCGGCGTGGTGCCGGTGATCTTCGACAACTTCCCGTCGTCGCTGCCGTATCTGAAGAGCAATCATCTGCGCGCGCTGGCCATCACCGGCCCGGCGCGCAACCCGCGCCTGCCGGACGTGCCGACCTTCGCCGAACAGGGCTACAAGGACTACGACGTGACGGCCTGGTACGGCGTGGTGGCGCCGGCGGGCCTGCCCGACGACGTGCGCGACAAGCTGGCGCAAGCCTTCGCGCAGGCCGTGCGCGACCCGGCCACGGCGGCCAAGATGGAGGAAACCGGCGCCTTCCCGCTGGGCAACACGCCGGCCGAGTTCGGCGCGCAGATCCAGGCCGAGCGCGACCGCTGGAAGAGCGTGATCGACAAGGCGCAGATCAAGCTGCAATAGGGAAGTCTGGCGGCGTGGCGCGCGGCCGGCAGGCGCCACGCGCGCCGCCTCAGTACACGTCGCGGCGGTAGCGGCCGTCGTGCTGCATCTGCTGCAGCCGGGCGTCGCCCAGGATGTCGCGCAGCGCGTCATCCACGCCGCCCGCCATGCCTTGCAGGCTGCCGCAGACGTAGACCGCCGCGCCCGCGTCGGTCCAGGCGCGAACTGTGCCGGCCTGTTCGCGCAGCAGGTGCTGCACGTAGCGCCGTTCCTCCTGGTCGCGCGAGAACACGACGTCCAGTCGTTCGATTCCGCCAGCGTCGCGCCAGCCTTCGATTTCGGCGCGGCAGAACCAGTCATGCGCGGCCTGGCGCTCGCCGAACACCAGCCAGTTGCGATGCCGGCCCGCCGCCAGGCGCGCCTTGAGCAGCGCGCGCAGGCCGGCTAGGCCGGTGCCGTTGCCGATCAGGATCATCGGCCGGCCGTCGTCCGGCGCGTGGAAATTGCGGTTGGACCGCAGCCTGAGATCGATCTCGTCGCCCAGTCGCGCCACGTGCGTCAGCCAGCCGCTGCCCAGGCCCAGGTCGCCATCGGGCCCGCGCATCTGGCGCACCAGCAATTGCAGCGCGCCGTCGGCGGGCAGGGATGCGATCGAGTATTCGCGGTGCGGCAGCAGTTCCCCGCCGCGCTCGCGGCGCGGGCCGATCTCGGCAATGTCGCCGGCCTGCCAGAGGGGCGCGGCGCCGGACGGCGGCGCCAGCGTCAGCAGGTAGCAGGGGCCGCCCTGGCTGTCCGGGTTGAGCCGTTCGCGGCCTTGCAGGCGCCAGGGTTCGTAGGCCGGCGTTTCCCAGTCGGGCAGGTCGCTGCGGCCGGCCAGCAGGCCCAGGTGATGTTGCCAGTGGCGCAGCGCGGCGGCGTCGCCGTTGTCCACGTCGACGCGGTCGAACAGCGGCTGCGCGCCCTGCGCGTGCAGCCATTCATCCAGTGCGCGGCCGAAGCCGCAGAACTGTGCGTACTCGCTGTCGCCCAGCGCCAGCACGGCGTAGCGCAGGCCCGGAAGTTGCGGCGCCGCGCCGGCGGCCGGCTGCATCAGGCTGGCGAAGGCGGCGGCGGCGTCGGGCGGATCGCCTTCGCCGTAGGTGCTGGCCACGAACAGCACGCGTTCATAGCCGCGCAGCCGCGCCAGGTCGAGCTGGCCCAGGGCCGCGACGCGCACGTCCAGGCCGCCGGCGCGCAACGAGTCGGCGGTCTGGCCGGCCAGCGTCTCGGCGTAGCCGGTCTGGCTGGCGTGCGCGATGAGCACGGCGGCGCGCGGCGGCGGCTGGTCCAGCGCCTGGCGGGCTCGCGTCTCGCGCGCGCGTTCGCGGCGCGCGCGGCGCCAGGCCCAGGCGCACAGCAGCAGCCAGCACAGCACCACGCCGGCCGCGGCGGTCAGGCGCAAGGTCATGGCGTTCAAGATTGCGCGGCCAGCGCCTGGAACGCCGGCGTGGCGGCGAGCCGGAAGCCGCTGGCTTCGCGCAGGATGAAGAGCGCCGCCAGTCCGTGGCGGCGGGCCAGGTCCAGGCCCTCGGTTTCGCCCAGCACGGTCAGCGCCGTGGCCAGGGCGTCGGCCTGCATGCAGTCGGCGTGCAGCACGGTGACCGAGGCCACGCCATTGCGCACGGGCTGGCCGTCGCGCGGGTCGATGGTGTGGGCGTAGCGCGCGTCGCCGCTGCCGGCGTGGCGGCGGTAGTCGCCCGAGGTGGCGATGCTCAGGTCGCGCAGCGGCAGCGCCAGCGCGTGGGCGTCGCTGGCGTCGGGCACTTCCACGGCCACGCGCCAGGGCTGGCCGTCGGGCCGCAGGCCGCGCGCGCGCAGCTCGCCGCCCACTTCCACCAGATAGCCGGTCGAGCCCAGCGCGTCCAGCGCCTGCGCGGCGCGGTCCACGCCATGGCCCTTGGCGATCGAGGACAGGTCCAGGTAGGTGCCGCCTTCCTGCCAGGCGGCGCGGCGTTCGGGATCCAGTTTCACGCGCCGCCAGCCGCAGCGCGCGCGGGCCGCCTCGACGGCGGCGGGCGAGGGCGGTTCGAAGGCGCGCTGGTGCGGGCCGAAGCCCCAGGCGTTGACCAGCGGGCCGACGGTGGGGTCATAGGCGCCGCCGCTCTCTTCGGCCAGCGCCAGCGCGTGCCGCAGCACGTGCCAGAAGCCGGCGGGCAGCGCGCGCCAGCCGGGGCCGGCGCGGTTGTAGCGGGTGATGTCGGTCTGGTCTTCCCAGGTGCTCATCTCGGCCACCACCTCGTCCAGCGCGGCCTGGATGGCCTGGCGCGTCGCGGCTTCGGTGCAGCCCGCGGGGAGGGCCAGCCGGGCCGACCAGGTGGTGCCCATGGTGGCGCCCGCCAGCGCGGCGGCCTGCGGGGCCGGCCGCGACGGCAGGGCGGCGTAGGCCACGCGCACCACGGGCGCGGGCGCGCCCCGGGGCGCGTAGGACGCGGGTGCGGACATGGCGGCCTGGGCCTTCAGCCGGATCAGGGCTTGAGCACTTCGAAGGTGCCGGCGTAGGACAGGCGGCGCTTCTTGGCCTGAGGCACGCTGACCTTGGCGTCTTCCATGCCGGCCTCGACCCAGTACAGGCCGGGCTGCGGCCACTTGACCGAGAACTTGCCGTCCTTGTCGGTCTTGGCCTTGATCTCGCCGACCTGGTCGCGGTAGCGGATGCCGCCGGCCACGATGGTCATTTCCAGGTCCGGGGCGGGCTTGCCGTCCAGCAGCATCTGGAAGGTGGCGTTCTCGCCCGCGTACAGATCGTTCGGGTGCGTGACGGGCGCCAGTTCCAGGCCTCGGCCCACGGGCTTGACGGCGCTGGGCTTGCCGGCGGTGACGAAGGTCTCGACGCGGCCCAGGCTTTGCGAGACTTCCAGCTCGTCGGCCTTGGCGGGCACGGCCTGGGCCAGGCCCTCGGGCTTGCCGAAGTAGCGCTTGGGCTTGCCGTCTTCCTTCCAGCGCGCGAACACGCCGTCGTTGACCACGGCCACGCGATAGGTGCCGCTCTGCTTGAGCTGCAGGTCGAAGGTGCTGCGCAGCTTGCCGCGGTTCAGGTTCTCGGCCTCGGCGGCCGAGCCGTCCGGCGCGGTCACGGCCAGGCCGTCCAGGCGCAGCGGCGCGTGGTTGAAGTGGAATTTGTCGTTGCCGACGGCGGCGTCCACGGTGATCCAGCTGTCGGCGCCCGACAGCACGGTGGAGGACGGCACGACCCAGACGTCGTGCGCGCCGGCGGCGAAGGGCAGGCACAGCGCCAGGGCGGCGGCCAGGTGTTTGACGGATTGCTTCATGGTTGCGCTCCTCGCGGTCGATTGGGCGTTGGCGTTCATATGGCGGTTCATCACGGCTTCAGGTCCAGCGCGATGGCGCCCAGCTCATGCTCGCCGCGCGCGCTCAGCTGTTCGGCTTTCTGCGGCGGCCATTGGAAGGGAATGCGCAGCAGCTCGCGGCCGCCGACCTCGCGGGCCGCTTCCACCACCACGGCGTACTGGCCGGGCTTGAGCTGGGCCAGCGGCTTGGCGGCGGCATTGAAGGCCAGCGCGTGCTTGCCGGCGGGCTTGGTCGCGCCGCTCACGCCGTCCACCGGGAACTGCTGGTTGCGGCCGCTGCGGCGCCACCACTGGCGCATGTCCTTGAGCCATTCGGTGCCTTCGTTGTTTTTCTTGGCCATGTCGTACCAGACGGCCAGGTCGGCGGCCACGCTCTGGTCGGGGTTCTCGATCCAGATCGCCACATAGGGGCGGTGGTATTCGGCCACGTCCAGGCGCGGCACCTCGATGGACAGGCCCAGGTCGGCCGCGTTGGCGGTCCGGGCGATCAGTCCGGCCACGAGGGCCGGCAGCAATAGCTTGCGCATGGATGTCTCCAGGGCGGATCGTTGAATCAATGGATGAAGAGCAGGGCCAGCACCACGGGGATCACGATCCCCAGGCCGACCATGGGCCAGGTCGCGGCGCGGTTGCCGGCGTGCAGTTTCAGCAGCACCAGGCCGGTCAGCGAAAAGACCAGACAGGCCACGGCGAACACGTCCAGGAACCAACTCCAGGCCAGGCCGGTATTGCGGCCCTTGTGCAGGTCGTTCAGGTACGAGATCCAGCCCCGGTCGGTGCGTTCGTATTCGATGTCGCCGCTGGCCAGGTCGATCGACAGCCAGGCGTCGCCGCCGGCGCGCGGCAGCGACAGGTAGATTTCATCGGCGGACCATTCGGCCGGCTTGCCGGCGGTGGACGTGTCCAGTTCGCGGTCGAGCCAGCGCGATACGGCCTCGGGCAGCGGCGCCTTCTTCTGGCCGGGCGCGGGCGCGAGCTGGCGCAGCGCGTCCTGTGGCAGCGTGGCCTGGCGCGTGGTGACCACGGCCTTCGATTCGATGTGGGACGCGTTGTTCAGCGTCAGCCCCGTGACCGCGAACAGCAGCATGCCCAGCAGGCAGATCGCCGAACTGATCCAGTGCCATTGGTGCAGCGTCTTGAGCCAGTAGGCCCGGCGCCGGGAGGGGAGATGACTGTCCATGTGGTCGAGGGGGGAGCAGCCGCGGATTCTAGCACTTAATGAGAATGACTCTTATAAATGCCTGATCCAGGCGCACGCGGGCATTTCAACCTGTTTCGCGGCATGCCGCGCGAGCTGCGGCTGATCCATGGTCCGTGCGGAAACGGGGGCGATTGGCGCGGGAGCGGGGTTTTTCGGCATACTGCTACGGATCAATCCATCCGGCCCGAAGCGCGCGGCTTTCCGATCCCATGTCCGCATACCAAACCCTGATTCCCCTGAACTTCCTGGCCGTCGGCCTGGGCGCCGTGCTGGGCGCGTGGGCCCGCTGGCTGGCCGGACTGTGGCTGAACATCGAGTCCTGGCCCTGGGGCACGCTGGCCGTGAACCTCGTCGGCGGCTATCTGATCGGCCTGCTGCTGGCGGTGGTGACGGCGCATCCGGAATGGCCGGCCTGGGTGCGTTTGGGCGCCATCACCGGCTTCCTGGGCGGCCTGACCACGTTCTCGACCTTTTCCGCCGAGACCGTGGCCATGCTGGAACGCGGCGCCTATGGCAGCGCGCTGGGCTATGCCGGCATCAGCCTGGTGGGCTCGCTGCTGCTGACGGGGGCAGGGCTGGCGACGGCGGCCTTGTTCCGTTGAAGCCGCCGCCCGTTTGTGGCGCGCCTGCCGGGCAGCGCGCGGCCTGGCGCCGCCGCCGGATCAGACGGCCCGGGGATTGAGCGTCCGGGCGGCTGCCAGTCCGCTCATCACCGCGCCTTCCAGCACGCCGGGATAGCCGGTGTCGGTCCAGTCGCCGGCCAGCGCCAGCGCGCGCCAGGGCGTGGTGTTCAGCGGCCGGGTCAGGCCCGGCACGGCGGCGAAGGTGGCGCGTTTCTCGATGAATAGTTCGGCCGCCCGGATCTCGGGCAGCGGCGGCAGCCGCGCGGGGTGGCGGGCGGCTTGCTCGGCCACCTGGTCGATCAGGGCCTCGATCACCGGCTGGCGGTTGCGCTCGGCCACGCCGACGGCGGCGCTGGCCACGACGGCCAGTTCGCCTGTCTTGTCGTCACCGGCCAGGCGCGCGCGGTCGAACAGCCATTGCCCCAGATGGCCGCGCGCGGGATCCTCGCGCAGCATCATCATGGGTTCGGGCAGGCGCCAGGAGCCGGCCAGCCGGAGATTCAGCGTGGCGATCGGCAGATAGTCGAAGGACTTGAGCGCGTCCAGCAGGCCGCCGGCGCCGGCCTCGCGCAGCGGCTCGTCCAGCAGGCGCGCGGCGAAGGCGGGCGGCACGGCCAGCACGGCGGCGTCGAAGCGTTCCTGGTTGACCACCACGCCGTCTTGCGACGGCTGCAGCTGCCGCACCGTGCTGCCGTAGCGCATGGTCAGGTGGCGCGCGGCGGCGTCCGGCCAGAGCGCCGACAGGTCGGTGCAGGGCAGCAGCAGGTCACTGGCTTCGCGCCGGCCGCCCAGGCTGTCGCGCAGCACGCGCGCGTACAGCCCGGCGCTGGCCTGGGCGGTGGGCGTGTTCAGCGCGGCCAGGCAGAGCGGATCCCACAACTGGCGGATCAGGGTGTCGGATTGCGCGTAGTGGCGCAGCAGTTGCAGCACGGTCCAGTCGCGCGGCGGCGCCCAGGACATGGCCTTGAGCCCGCGCATCAGGCGCAGCATGCCGAAGCGGTCGGACCAGGACAGGCCGCGCGCGCCCAGCACGGCCACGGCCAGGTGCAAGGGCGCCGGCAGGCGCGGGGCCGACAGGCGGAAGCGGCCGTCCAGGCTGGCCAGCCGCAGTGGGCGGCGCATCAGCAGGGCATCGGGGTTGCGGCCGACGCGACGCATCAGCGCCAGCGTGTGGCGGTAGGCGCCGGACAGCAGGTGCTGGCCGTTGTCCAGCGGCGTGTCGAATTCGCCGTGGAAGACGCGCCGGGCGCGTCCGCCGGGCGTGTGGCCGGCCTCGAAGACCGTGACCTTGGCGCCGGCCTCGCGCAGCGCGACGGCGGCGGCCAGGCCGGCCCAGCCCGCGCCGATGACCGCGGCCTTCACCGCGCCAGCCGGCGGACCAGCCCTCGGCCGCCGCCCACCCAGGTCTTCCAGGCCAGCCAGAGCTTGCGCAGGGGCGTGAGCGAAATGCGCTGGTGCAGCACCTGCCAGTTGTCGCGCTCGATCTCGTCGAGCAGCGCGTGATAGATGGCCGCCATCATCAGGCCCGGCCGCTGCGCGCGCCGGTCGGCCTCGGGCAGGCTGCGCATGGCCTCGCGGTACAGTTCGCGGGCGCGGTCGGCCTGGAACTTCATCAGCGCCGAGAAGCGCTCGGAGTATTCGCCATTGAGGATGTCCGAGGCCTTGACCTCGAACTGCTGCATGTCGTTGACCGGGATGTAGATGCGGCCTCGGCGGGCGTCGTCGCCCACGTCGCGGATGATGTTGGTCATCTGGAACGCCAGGCCCAGCTTTTCCGCGTAGACCAGCGTCTGCGGGTCGGTGTAGCCGAACACGCCGGCCGACAGCTCGCCCACCACCCCGGCGGCGTGCCAGCAGTATTTGCGCAGGCCCGGCCAGTCCAGGTAGCGGGTCTGGTCCAGGTCCATTTCCATGCCGTCGACCACCGCCAGCAGCCGCTCGCGCGTGATCGAACAGCTCTGCAGATGCGGCTGCAGCGCGAGCGTCACCGGGTGCTCGGGCTTGCCTGAGAACATCTGGTCGATCTGGGTGCGCCACCAGGCCAGCTTGACGCGGGCCAGCGAGGGGTCGGTGCATTCGTCGACCACATCGTCGACCTCGCGGCAGAAGGCGTACAGCGCCGTGATCGCGCGGCGGCGCTCGGGCGGCAGGAACAGGAACGAGTAGTAGAAGCTGGAGCCGCTCTTGGCGGCCTTGTCCTGGCAGTATTCGTCAGGGGTCATATTCGGCGGGGCCTGTTGCTTGTCTTGTTGCTTACTTGATGGAGCGCCACAGCATGATGGCCCAGTCCTTGGCGCCCAGTTCGGGGCGGTTCATGAATACATCGTAGCCGCCGGCCTCGATGCGTTCGAGCACGCGCAGCCCGCCCTGCACCACCATGCGCAGCTCCAGGCCGATGCGGCCCGGCAGCCGGCGCGCCAGCGGAGCGCCGAAGTGTAGCAGCGCGCGCGTGCGCTCGACCTGGAAGGCCATCAGCTCGCGCCAGGCGGGCGTCAGCCGGGCGGCGCCCAGGTCTTCCTCGGAGACGCCATGCCGGCGCAGGTCTTCCTGGGGCAGGTAGACACGGTGCTTGTGCCAGTCGACGCGCACGTCCTGCCAGAAATTGACCAGCTGCAGGCCGGTGCAGATGGCGTCGGATTGTTCCAGGTTCTGCGGGCTGGCGGCGTGGAACAGATGCAGCATCAGCCGGCCGACCGGATTGGCCGAGCGCGTGCAGTAGTCCAGCAGCGAGGCGTAGTCCTGGTAGCGCGCGACGGCGATGTCCTGCTCGAAGGCTGACAGCAGGTCGTAGAACGGCGTGATCGGCAGCTGATGACGCGCGATGGTGGCCGCCAGCGGCCCGAATATCCGCGCCAGCGCCGGATCGCCGGGAGCGGGCGTGGCGCCCGGCTCGGCGCCGATGCGGTGCAGCTCGGCGCGAAAGGCCGCCAGCTGCTGTTGCCGTTCGGCGTCGCTGGCGGGTCCTTCGTCGGCGATGTCGTCCGCGGCGCGGGCGAACCGGTAGATATCGGTCACGGCGCCGCGCAGCCTGCGCGGCAGCAGCAGCGAGGCGACGGGGAAGTTCTCGTAGTGATCGATGGGCATGGTCGTTGAATGCAGTCTGGCCGCGTCGGCCGGTCGGGGACCGGCGTGGGCGGGAGGCCCGGAAACTATTCTGGCGCCCGGAGGATGCGCCTGGAACATTTTATGTGGCTCGCCTGCCTTCAAGGATACGCGATTCGGATGACCCGGATTCGCGTATCCGGGCCATGCCGCCGGCAGGCGGCCGCCGCGTCGCCCGCAATGTCCCCGCCCGAGGGCGCCTAGAAGTCGTAGCGCACGTTCAGGAAGGCGTTGCGGGGCGCGCCCCAGGTGTAGTACATGCCCCAGCCGGCCATGCCGTTGACGCTGGCGTAGTACTTCTTGTCGAACACGTTGTTTACGTTCAGGCTGGCCGACCAGTGGCGGTCGAAGCGATAGCGCGCCATCGCGTCGACGACCCAGTAGGCGGGTTGTTCCAGACGGGCGTAGCTATTGGCCTCCGTGGCGCTTTGCCAGCGCGCGGCCGCGCCCAGCGTGAGTCCTGCCAGGTCGCCCTGGAATTGGTAGTTGGCGGCGAGCTTGAGCTGGTGCCTGGGCTTGCCTGTATTGCCGTTCAGGCTGCTGTTGTTCATGACGTAGCCCGCCTGCACCTGCCAGCCTCGGGCGGGCTGGCCGGTCAATTCGACTTCGTAGCCGCGTTCCATCGCGCCGTCGACGCTGCGGTAGGCCTGGTCGCCCGTGGGCGTGAGTCCGCCGGACGCTTCATAGGTGCGTTCCCAGCGCTTCCAGAAATGGGCAACGCTGAAACTGAGCTGCCCGTCCAGGAGGTCGGACTTCAGGCCGGTTTCGTAGGTGGTGCCTTTTTGCGGGGGCAGCGTCTGGCCCTGTTCATCCTGCACGGATACCGGCTGGAACACGCTTGCGTAGCTGGCGTAGGCGGTCCAGTCCTGGCTCAGGTCGTAGACCACGCCCGCATAGGGCGTGATGACGCCGCGTTCGCGCATGTCGCTGCGATCCAGGTATTGCGCGCCGCGCACCATGGAGGGTTCGCGGTAGCGGTAGCTGTAGTCCGAGATGCGCGCGCCCAGGATGAGCTTCAGGCTGTCGGTGGCATGGATCCGGCCCGTGGCATACCAGCCGCGCCGGATCGTTTCGCTATGGTGGCCGCGCGACCAGCGCCATTCGTCGCCCGCGGGCTTGGGGAAATCCGCGCCGCCGTCGGGGTCGTAGAAGTGTTCGGAGGCGTAGCGGTCGTAGCGGCTGAAGTCCGCGGGGTTGTCCCGTTCCATGTCGTAGCGGCTCTTGGAAAAGTCGTAGCCCAGCACCAACTCGTGCTTGCGTCCGAATGCCGCGATGTTCCCGGACAGGCGCAGGCCAACGTTCTGCATGGTGTCCTTCTGGTCCCGGAACCGGCTGATGTAGGCATCGCCGGGCATGGCGATCTGCGCGTTGATCCAGGTCGGGATGCGGGCCTCCTGGTGGTTCGCGGCGATCCGGGCGGTCCAGTCGTCCGAGATGCGGTGTTCGAGCGAGGAGGACGCCGTCAGTACGCGCTGGGTATAGCCGGACCAGGCGGGGGCGGGATTGTAGGAGCGGGAGCGGATGTCCTCGCGGTTGCCGTCGGCGTCGTAGGCGCGCGCGCCCATCCAGCCCGCGCCGCCCCGGTTGCGCAGCGTCTTGTAGCTCAGGCTGGCGCTGAACAGCGTGGCGGGCGTGACATCCCATTCCATCACGCCGTAGAGCAGCGCGTTGCGGTTGCTGGCCCGGTCGCGGAAGCTGTCGCCGTCCTTGTAGCTGGCGACGGCGCGTCCGCGCAGGCTGCCTTGCGCGTTGAGCGGGCCGCTGACGTCGATATCGCTGCGGTACGTGTTCCAGGTGCCGCCGCCCAGGTTCATGTGGGCCTGGAATTCGCGGGTGGGCTTTTTGCGGATCATGTTGATGGTGGCCGTGGGATAGCCGTCGCCCTGCAACAGGCCGGCCGAGCCCTTGAGGATCTCGATGCGGTCCATGTCGGCCGTGTCGTCGCCCGACAGGCCGTTGGCGGTGGGGGCGCCGGACGCGAGCGCCATCTGGCTCACGCGCAGGCCGTCGATCTGGAAATTGTTGATTTCTCCGCCGCGCGCGTGGAATCGGACCGAATCGCCGTAGTGTTCGACGTAGACGCCCGGGGTCTGCTCCATGACCTGCGCCACGGTTTGCAGATTGAAGTCCTCCATCCGCTGGCGCGTCATGACCGTGACCGATTGCGGCGTTTCGCGCAGCTTCAGGGCCAGGCCGGTGGCGGTGGCGCTGGGCCCCGCCGTCGAATAGGCGCCCGTGCCTTCGGTGACATCGTCGGCCGCGCCGGTGACCAATACCGGTTCCAGCTGCGCCGCGCCGCTCGTGGCGGGCAGGGACAAGGTCACGTTGTTGCCTCTGCGCTGATACTCGATGGTGCTGCCTTGCAGCAGCCGGCGCAGCGCTTGTTCGGGCGCCATGCGGCCGCGTACCGCCGGCGCCTGGATGCCGGCCACGACACGCGGCTCATAGAAGATCTGCAGCGACGTTTGCCGGCCCAGCTGGATCAGGGAGCTGTCCAGTGATTGGGCGGGCAGGTCCAGCTCCATCGCCGCCTCCTGCGCGCGCGCCGTCGTGGCGGCGCCCAGCGCGAGCGCGGGGAGCGCGGCCCGGATGGCCAGGTTCAGGCACAGGGCGGATCGGTACTTCCAGTGTCGGGCGGCGTGGCGGGACTTGCGGTGGGACACGATGCTGTTCATCCTTCGTAGACGCACCGGGGATCGGCGCGCGGCGGGCTAGGCGGGCGCCGATGCGCCCCCTTGCTGATAAGACGCGCGGCTTGCGCCGGCTCCTGAATCCCCGCTCGAATGAATGTTGTTTCAAAAAGTATCGTTGCGCGGACGAACGCAATGTTGCGCGCTGGACGCAGGACGCGCGGGTGGCATCGTGGGAAGGTTCAGCGCGCCAGGATCTCGATCTGGCCGTCGGGGCGTGTCTGGACCGTAACCGGGGCGATCCGCGGCAGCGCGTCCAGGAATGCCGGGACATCATCCACGCTGAACACGCCCGAGACCCTGAAGTCGCGCGCGCGGGCTTCAGGAGCGCGTATCCGGGGGCCGGCATAGCGGTTCAGCTCGCGGACGGCGTCCGCCATCGCGGTTTCCCGAAAGACGATCTTGCCGCCGCGCCATGCGGTGGCGTTGTCGACGTCGGCGGCTTGCTCCACGCGCAGGCCGCCGCTGCCCTCGGCCTGGGCGCGGTTGCCCGGCAGCAGCCGGGCGGACCGGCGGTGCCACCAGGGGCCATTGCGCACTTCGACGGCGCCCTCCAGCACGCTCACGGCAAACGTGTCGGCGTCGCGCCGCACATCGAATCGCGTGCCGGTGACGCGGACGCTGCCTTCGCCCGCCTGCACGATGAAGGGCGTGCCTTGCTTGCCATCCACCTGGAACAGGATTTCGCCTTGCGCCAGCTGCACCGTGCGCCGGTCCTTGAAGAAGCGCACCGTCGCGCGCGTGTCGGTATTCAGCAGCAGCACCGAGTTGTCGGGCAGCGCGATCTCGCGGCGTTCGCCGCGCACCGTGGAGAACTCGGCGTCATAGCTCGCCGCATCGCGCCAACCCGCTGGATCCGCCGCTACGACCAGCAAGGCGGTGCCGCAGGCAAGCGCGGCGCCTCCCAGCCATCGCCATGGCGTCAGCCGGGCGCGGGCGTCGGTCTTGGCCCGGGGCCGTGCCCCGAGCTTGCGGACCTCATCCTTGGGCAGGGCGCAGGCAGCCGTCCAGAGGTCCGTGACGACCTGGTACTGCCGCGCGTTGGCGGGGTCGGCCTGGCGCCATTGTTCAAAGGCGAGGCGATCTTCCTGCGAGACAGCATCCGAATGCAGGCGCGCATGCCAGTAGGCGGCCAGGTCGCGCCTGTCCGTCAAGGTGGAAGGGTCGATGCGGTCTGTCATGGTTCGAAGGTAGTCGCCATGGGCACGCCATGCGCGCAGGCGGCCGGCGGCAGCGGGGCCGGCGAGACGCGGGCGCGGGTCGGGCGAGCCGTCATTATGGGGCAAGCCTGTCTTGCAGATGGCGCAGGGTGCGCATCATGTAGCGTTCCACCATGTTGCGCGAAACGCCGAGCCGGGAAGCGATCTCGGTGTTCGTCAGGCCCTCCAACTGGCGCAGCCGGAATGCCTGCTGGCACGCGTCGGGCAGTTCCGCCAGCGCGGCCAGCATGGCCCGGGCGGTCTGGTTCGCTTCAAAGGAGGCCTCGGCGCTGGCGGCGAGCGGATGCTGGTCTTCCGGCAGGTCGTCCAGGTTCTGGCTGGCCCGCAGCGTCTCGGCGCGATGGATGCTGATTCGTCGGTTGGCCGTCGCGCGGCGGAAGTAGTGTTCCGGTTCGCGGATGTCGTCGCCCTTCAGTTCCAGCAGGGCCAGGGCGGTGTCCTGCACCGCGTCTTCCGAGTCCCTCGGTGAGCTTGAACGCCTGGCCCAGGAACCCAGCAGCTTGCGATATTGGGCCAGCCAGCCGGTTTCGCGTATAGGCAAGCGCGACATGAATAGAGGGAAGCGGAGCGCGACGTAAGTGGAAACGAACGGGCGCAATATTAGCAATGATTCTTATTTTCGTGAAGCCGCGAAAGTACCGGAACCGGCCGGCGGCGGCGCGGGCGTCCACGTGTCCCGCTGGCGCGGCGGCGGTCCGATTGCCCTCGCAAGGCGCATGCGCCGTGGGCGCTCCCGGAAAGAAGCATATACACTTGAGCGCCACAGGATCACACATCATGCCGCGCCCAATATCCGCCACTGTCTCCGTTTCCGCGCTTGCCCATAACCTGGCCACGGTGCGCCGCCACCTGGACCAGACCGCCGCGGCGGCCCAGGGCCTGCCGCCGTCGATCTGGGCCGTCATCAAGGCCAATGCCTACGGCCACGGCATCGAACAGGCGGTGGCGGGGTTTTCCTCGGCGCAAGGGCTGGCGATGCTGGACCTGGACGAGGCGGTGCGCTGCCGCGAGGCCGGCTGGGGCGGTCCGATCCTGCTGCTCGAGGGCTTCTTCGAACCCGCCGACCTGGACATCATCGACCGCTATCATCTGAGCACCAGCGTGCATCACCGCGAGCAGCTCGACATGCTGGCGCGGGCGCGCCTGTCGCGCAAGGTGGACATCATGCTCAAGCTGAACAGCGGCATGAACCGGCTGGGTTTCACCCCGGCGGCCTATCCGGCGGCCTTCGAGCGCGCCCAGCTTCTGCAGCAGCAGGGCGTGCTGGGCTCTGTCGGCAAGATGACCCATTTCGCCTGCGCCGATGGTCCGCAGGGCGTCAACGAGCAGCTGGGCCTGTTCAATTCGGTGACGCACAGATTCCCGGGCGCGGTCAGCGTCTGCAATTCCGCCGCCACGCTGCGCTTCGCGGAAATCGCCGTCGGTTCCGAGACGCAGGCGCACTGGGTGCGGCCGGGCGTCTGCCTGTACGGCGCCTCGCCCTTCGCCGACGCGGACGCGGCCTCATTCGGCCTGCGGCCCGCCCAGTCGCTGCGTTCCGAGATCATCGCGGTGCAGGAACTCAAGGCCGGCGACTCGGTTGGCTACGGCGCCATTTTCCGCGCCGAGCGTGCCATGCGCATCGGCGTCGTGGCCTGCGGCTATGCCGATGGCTACCCCCGGCACGCCTCCACCGGCACGCCCGTCATGGTGGCCGGCGTGCGCACCCAGCTGGTTGGCCGGGTGTCCATGGACATGCTGATGGTCGACCTGGATTCGGTGCCGGCCGCCGGCGTGGGCTCGCCGGTCTCGCTCTGGGGCGAGGACGGCCCGTCGGTGGACGAGGTGGCCCAGGCTGCAGGCACCATCGGCTATGAGCTGCTGTGCGCGGTGGCGCCGCGCGTGCCGGTCATCCGCGAACCCTGAAGCGGCCCGGACCTGCTTTTTTCCGTTCGAAGGGCCGCCCGTGGCCGCCACGCTGTAGCGGGTGCAGGCTCCGTTCCGGCACCGGGTGTACGCCGGGCAAGAATTGCTACGCAATTTACAAGACAGGCGGCCCGGGATGGTGTCTACTTGAATTTGTAAATTGAAACCGGGCGCTCATGCGCCCGTTTTCACCCCAGAAAACAGACTGCGAGGTTTCGATCCATGAAGGACAAATGCGTGCTCATCACGGGAGCCACCAAGGGCATAGGCTGGGCGCTGACCCAGCGGCTGTCCGACCTGGGCTGCCACGTGGTCGGTATCGCGCGCAACACCACCGACGTGGATTTCCCTGGCTACCTGTATGCCTGTGACCTGTCCGACGCCGGCCGCACCGAGGAAGTGCTGCGCGAGATCCGCGACAAATTCCCCGTGGACGCGGTGGTCAACAACGTTGGCCTGGTGACGCCGCAGCCGCTGGGCGAGATCGACCTGGCCTCGCTGTACAGCGTGCTGGACCTGAACGTGCGCGTCGCGGTGCAGGTGACGCAGGCCTTCGTCGAATCGATGAAGGTGCGCCGCGCGGGCCGTATCGTCAACGTGTGCAGCCGCGCCATCCATGGCGGCCTGGAGCGCACCGCCTATTCGGCGGCCAAGAGCGCGCTGGTCGGCTGTACCCGCACCTGGGCGCTGGAACTGGCCGAGTACGGCATCACCGTCAACGCCGTGGCGCCGGGCCCGATCGAGACCGAGATGTTCCGCGCCACTCGTCCCGCCGGCAGCGACGCCGAGAAGCGCGCATTGGCCTCCGTGCCGATGAAGCGCCTGGGCGCGCCGGCCGAAGTGGCGGCCGCCATCGCCTTCCTGCTATCCGACGACGCCGGCTTCATCACCGGCCAGGTGCTGGGCGTGGACGGGGGCGGCAGCCTGGGCGGACGCACCTGAGCCTGTCGGCCCTGCGATGAAAAACGCGCACCCTGTGGTGCGCGTTTTTCATTGCCGGGGCGCCCCAAGATGAAGCAAGAAGGGATCAGTACGGTCCCTTGGCCGGCGCCGCCGCCGCGACGTTCTTGAACTCGCCGGCCAGCCGCTCGGCCGCGCGTGCCAGCAGCACCGCGTCCACGCCCACCGCCACGAAGCTGGCGCCCAGCGACAGGTAGTGCTTGGCGCGCTCGACATTGCTGTGCAGGATGCCGGCGGCCTTGCCGCTCTGCACGATGCGGCGGATCGCGTTGTCGATGGCCTGCCTGACCTCGGGATGGTCGGGCTGGCCCAGGTAGCCCATGCTGGCGGACAGGTCGGCCGGGCCGATGAAGGCGCCGTCCACGCCGTCCACCGCCAGGATTTCATCCAGGGCGTCGACGGCGCGCGGGGTTTCGATCTGCACCAGCACGCACATTTGATCGTTGGCGCGCGTCAGGTAGTCGGGGATGCGGTTCCAGCGCGAGGAGCGGGCCAGCGCGCTGCCCACGCCGCGGATGCCGGCGGGCGGATAGCGCACCGCGGCGACGGCGGCCGCGGCTTCCTCGGCCGACTGCACCATGGGCACCAGCAGCGTCTGCGCGCCGGTGTCCAGGATCTGCTTGATCTGCACGGGATCGTTCCAGGCCGGGCGCACCACCGGCGCGACCGGATAGGCGGCCACCGACTGCAATTGCGCCAGCGTGGTCTGCAGCGTGTTGGGCGCGTGCTCGCCGTCGATCAGCAGCCAGTCGAAGCCGGCGCCGGCGCAGATCTCGGACGTATAGCCGCTGGCCAGGCCGGCCCACAGGCCGATCTGGGGCTTGCCGGCGCGCAGCGCCTGCTTGAAGGGATTGGTCAGGATGTCCATGTACGACGGGCTCAGATGAATTGGCAGTTGACGGAGCCGAGCACGCCGTAATCGACGTTGAAGGTGTCGCCGGCGCGGGCCGCGACCGGCCGGGTGAAGGAACCCGACAGGATGATCTCGCCCGCTTCCAGCGCCACGTCATGGGCGGCCAGCTTGTTCGCCAGCCATACTACGCCATTGGCCGGATGATTCAAGACGCCGGCGGCCACGCCGGTCTCTTCGATGACGGCGTTGCGCGACAGGATGGCGCCGATCCAGCGCAGGTCCAGCTCGCCGATCTTCACCGGCCGGCCGCCCAGCACCACGCCGGCGTTGGCGGCGTTGTCGGCGATGGTGTCGAAGACCTTGCGCGGCCGCTTGCTGTCGGGATCGATGCCGTGCGAGCGCGCGTCGATGATCTCCAGCGCAGGGATCACGTAGTCCACCGCGTCGTAGACCTGGAACAGCGTGACGTTCGGGCCTTGCAGGCGCTTGCCCAGCACGAAGGCCAGCTCGACCTCCAGGCGCGGCAGGATGAAGCGGCCGGCGGGGATCTCGGCGCCGTCCTGGAAGAACATGTCGTCCAGCAGCATGCCGAAATCGGGTTCGTCGATCTGCGAGGCCTGCTGCATGGCGCGCGAGGTCAGGCCGATCTTGTGGCCGCGCTTGACGCGCCCCTCGGCCAGCTTGATTTCCATCCAGGCCTTCTGGATGGCGTAGGCGTCGGGGATGGCGATGTCGGGATGGTCGAGCGAGATCTGGCGGATCTGCGTCCGGGTGCGTTCGGCTTCGTGCAGGCGCGCCGCGAGGGCGCGCACGGTGGCGGTGTCCAGCATGGGGGTTCCAGGAGTTGGGGATGTCAGGCGGGCAGGGGGACCAGGGTGTTGACCAGTCTTCCCACCCCTTCGATTTCGGTCACGACCTCGTCGCCGGGCTTCACGTTGACGATGCCGTCGGGCGTGCCGGTCAGGATCAGGTCGCCGGGCGAGAGCGTCATGAAGCTGCTGAAGTACTCGATCAGCGCGGGCACGTCGAACACCATGTCGCGCGTGTTGCCGAGCTGCGTGCGCACGCCGTTGACATGGGTGGACAGCGTCAGGTTCATGGGGTCGGGGATGTCGTCGCGGTCCACCAGCCAGGGGCCCAGCGGCGTGCAGGTGTCGCGGCTCTTGACGCGCAGGTTGGGGCGGTACCAGTTCTCCAGGTAGTCGCGCAGCGCGTAGTCGTTGGCCACCGTATAGCCGGCCACATGGTCGTAGGCCTGGTCGCGGCGCACATTGCGCGCGGTCTTGCCGATGACCACGGCCAGCTCGCACTCGTAGTGCATGAAGGCCACGTCGGCCGGACGGAAGGTGCGGGCGCGGTGGCCGACGAAGGTGTTGGCGGCCTTCAGGAATCCCAGCGGTTCGGCCGGGGCCTTGAAGGCCAGTTCCTTGGCGTGGTCGGCGTAGTTGATGGCCAGGGTGAAGGTGGTGCGCGGCTCGATGGGCGGCAGCCACTGGACCTGGTCTTCGGCCAGGACGCGGCCGTCCGGCAGGCGCACCTGGCCGGGGCCGGCTTCGGTGGCGGCGTGGACGATTCCGTCCAGGACGATGCGGGCGTGTTTCATGGCGTGTCTGGTAGTGGAAGGAGTCAGGCCGCCTGCAGGCGGTTGGCCAGCGAGCCGACGCCGGCGATGCGGATCTCGTAGCGCTGGCCGGCCCGCAGGCGCGGCGCGCCGGCGGGCACGCCCGCGAGCAGGATGTCGCCCGGCTCGAAGCTCATGAAGGCGGTCACGTCGGCGATCAGCTGCGCCACCGGGCGTATCAGGTCAGCGGTGGTGGCGCGTTGCGCGGTCTGGCCGTCGACCAGCACCTCGATATCCAGCGCGTCGGGGTTGGCGACCGATGCGGCGGGCGTCAGGTCTCGGCCGATGGGGCAGAAGCCGTCGCGGCACTGCTGCTTGAGCGCGGGCCGGAAGTAGCTGGCGTGCGGCTCGGACAGGTCGGCCACCACCCGGTAGCCCGCCACGTACTCCAGCGCCCGTGCCGCGCTGACGCGCGTGGCGCTCCGGCCGAACACGATGCCCAGGCAGGCGCCCACCTGCACCTCGGCCACGTCGGCCGGCATCAGGATGGCGTCGCCGTCCTGCGCGTAGGTGTTGGCGGGCTTGATGTACAGCACGGGGGCTTGCGGTGGCCGCTGGTAGGGTGCGGCGTGCGCGGCCTCGCCCAGCGCTTCCAGCTGCTGCCGGTAGTTGAGCGCCGCGCCGACCACGGTGCGCGGCGGCCGCAGTGCGGCCTCGGCGCGCGCCTTCAGGTAGTCGCGGTAGTTGTTGAGCTTGTAGTTCAGCACCGGATCCGCTTCCTCGATCTGCAGCGACAGGCCCAGCGGCCGCGCGGCCATCTGCGGCGCCATGGCGGCGGTCAGCGCCTGGAACACGCGTTCTCCCAGCGCGGACTTCTGCGCGTCGCTGCGTCCGTGGCCGATGCGCAGCAGCACATGCACGAAGGCATTATCGGGATGGCCGTCGACGATCAGGCAGTCGTCGATCCTGACGGCGCGGGTGCGCGCCCCGGCCAGCGGAAACAGCGATCCGTCGCCGATGGCAGCATCCTGCACGGTGCGCATCAGCGCGCGCGTGTCCAGGTCCAGGTTGCCTGAATACTCGATCCAGATATGCGGCATGGCGGTTGCGGGAACGGGGTTCCCCTCCGTGCTAAGTAGTTATCATGTTAATTAATGATAGTGAAAAAGCCCGCCAGCGGCAATGCGGCAGCGTCACAAACGGCCTTGGGGATTTCCCGCTGCGGGCCGCGGGCTGTTGACAGGCGTGGGTCTTCGAGAATAATGTTAACGAGTTAACTAATAGGATATGTCCGACCGTGCGGCGCCGCCCGCGCGTCGGTCCGCAGCCAGGAGTCGAGCGTGAGCATCAAGCATTGGATCAACGGCAGGCAGGTCGACAGCAAGGATCGCTTTGTCACCTATAACCCGGCCACGGGCGAGGCGATCGCCGAAGTCGCCGCCGGCGGCCAGGCCGAGATCGACGCGGCCGTGGCGGCCGCCGCCGAGGCCTTTCCCAAGTGGGCCAACACGCCCGCCAAGGAGCGCGCCCGCCTGATGCGACGGCTGGGCGAGCTGATCGACCAGAACGTGCCCATGCTGGCCGAGCTGGAAACGCGCGACACCGGCCTGCCGATCTCGCAGACGCGCAAGCAGCTGATCCCGCGCGCCTCGGAGAACTTCAATTTCTTCGCCGAAGTCTGCACCCGCATGAACGGCCACACCTATCCGGTCGACGACCAGATGCTGAATTACACGCTGTACCAGCCGGTGGGCGTGTGCGCGCTGATTTCGCCGTGGAATGTGCCCTTCATGACCGCCACCTGGAAGACGGCGCCGTGCCTGGCGCTGGGCAACACGGCGGTGCTGAAGATGTCGGAGCTGTCGCCGCTGACCGCCGATCAGCTCGGCATGCTGGCGCTGGAAGCGGGCATTCCGCCCGGCGTGCTGAACGTGGTGCAGGGCTATGGCGCCGACGCGGGCGATGCGCTGGTGCGCCACCCGGGCGTGCGCGCCATCTCGTTCACCGGCGGCACCGTCACCGGCAAGAAGATCCTGGCCAGCGCCGGCGGCGTCAAGAAATACTCGATGGAGCTGGGCGGCAAGTCGCCGGTGCTGGTGTTCGACGACGCCGACGTCGAGCGCGCGCTGGACGCGGCGCTGTTCACCATCTTTTCGCTCAACGGCGAGCGCTGCACCGCCGGTTCGCGCATCTTCGTGCAGGAAACCATCTACGACGATTTCGTGCGCCGCTTCGCCGAGCGCGCGAACCGTCTGGTGGTGGGCGACCCGGCCGACGAGCATACCCACGTCGGTTCGATGATCACGCGCCAGCACTGGGAGAAGGTCACTGGCTACATCCGGCTGGCCGAGGAAGAGGGCGCCCGCGTGCTCGCCGGCGGCCCGGATCTGCCCGCCGGCCTGCCGGCGCGGCTGGCTGGCGGCAACTTCGTGCGTCCCACGGTCCTGGCCGACGTGGACAACCGCATGCGCTGCGCCCAGGAAGAGATCTTCGGCCCGGTCGCCTGCCTGCTGCCCTTCAAGGGCGAGGCCGACGGCCTGGCGCTGGCCAATGATGTGAAGTATGGACTGGCGTCCTACATCTGGACCCGCGATATCGGCCGCGCGCATCGGCTGGCGCGCGGCATCGAGGCCGGCATGGTGTTCGTCAACAGCCAGAACGTGCGCGACCTGCGCCAGCCTTTCGGCGGCACCAAGGAATCGGGCACGGGCAGGGAAGGCGGCGAGTACAGCTACGAGGTATTCGCCGAGGTCAAGAACGTCTGCGTTTCCATGGGCAGCCACCACATCCCGCGCTGGGGCGTGTAGGCCGTCCTTCATATCCCCACAACACAAGACCAGAACCAGGAGACAAACACCATGGGCAAGCTCGCGCTGGCGGCCAAGGTGACGCATGTGCCGTCGATGTACCTGTCGGAAATGCCCGGCAAGCATCAGGGTTGCCGCGAGGCGGCGATCCAGGGGCATCGGGAGATCGGCCGGCGTTGCCGCGAACTCGATGTGGACACGATGGTGGTGCTGGACGTGCACTGGCTGGTCAACGCCGGCTACCACATCAATTGCAATGACAGCTTCGAGGGCTGCTACACCAGCAACGAGCTGCCGCACTTCATCAAGGACATGCGCTACGCCTACCGTGGCGATCCCGAGCTGGGCCGCCGTATCGCCGAATGCGCCAACGCCGCGGGCGTGGGCACGCGCGCGCACGAGATCGACAGCCTGGAACTGGAATACGGCACGCTGGTGCCGATGCGCTACATGAACGGCGATGACCGTTTCAAGGTGGTGTCGGTGGCTGCCTGGTGCGCCTGGCACACGCTGGAGGACAGCCGGCGCTTCGGCGCCTCGCTGCGCCAGGCGATCGAGCAGAGCGACAGCCGCGTGGCGGTACTGGCCAGCGGCTCGCTGTCGCATCGCTTCAACGACAACGGCAGCGGCGAAGCGACCATGCATCAGATCAGCCGGGAGTTCTTCCGGCAGGTGGACTTGCGCGTGGTGGAGCTGTGGCGCCAGGGCGATTGGAAGACGTTCTGCGCCATGCTGCCGGAATACGCCGACCTGTGCGTGGGCGAGGGCGGCATGCACGACACCGCCATGCTGCTGGGCCTGCTGGGCTGGGATGCCTACGACCAGCCAGCGGAGATCATCACCGAGTACTTCGCCAGTTCCGGCACGGGCCAGCTCAACGCGGTCTTTCCCGTGCCGGCCTGAGCGCGCGGCGCGGGCCAACGCCCGCCGGCCTTACTCCGCGTCGCGGCGGACCTGCTCGACCATGGCGTCCACGTCGCGGTAGAGCCGGTCCAGCAGTTCCTTGCCGATGCGGGCTTCGAGTTCTTCGTACTTGGCGTCAACCTGCGGACGCATGCGGTCGATCAGCTTGTTGCTCTTGGCCGTCAGCGAGATTTCCTGGCGCCGCTGATCCTGGCTGGAACGCGCGCGCTTGATCAGTCCTTGCTCTTCCATGCCGGCCAGCATGCGGGTCAGGCTGGGGCTGAGGATCTGGCAGCTGCGCGCGATCTGGTTGGGTTCCATCGAGCCGACTTCGCTCAGCGTGCGCAGGACCCGCCATTGCTGTTCGGTGACGCCGGCCGCATGCAGCAAGGGCCGGAAGTGGGCCATCAGGGTTTCGCGCGCGTACAGCAGCAGATGGGGGAGATTGCGGTGGTGGAAGCTCGGACTCATGGCGGCTATGTTAGCAAGAAGCCGCCGGTTCTTACCCGCAATTTATCGCCAGACCCGCATGAAACATGGGTCTGGCGTAAGGAGGATGACAGCTAGGGGGCGGGCGGCATTGCGCCCATCCATGCCTGGGCCGGAACGACGATCAGGCCGGATGCTGCTGGGCCAGTTCCTGCAGGTCGTCCGGCACGGCCAGGTCGGGAACGGCCTGGCGCAGTTCCTGCAGCGCGTGCGCGGCGTCTTCCTGTTGATCGTCCTGCATCAGGCTGCGGATATGGGCCAGCCGCGACTCGATTTCTTCGTCGCTCAGGGCAACCTGCTCCGTGGCGGGTTCCTGAGCGGCCGCCTCGGGCTGGGCGGCGCTTGGCGCCTGTGCTTCGGCCGCGGGGGCGGCCTGCTGCGGCGGCAGCGTGGCCTCGGGCGTGGGCAGCGTGGCGCGCTGCATGGCCGGCGCTTCCTGCGGCTGGGCGACGACGGGCTCGGCGGCGGGGGCGCGGTCTTGATCCGTCCCTGGTTCGCTGGGCGCCATCAGTTGCGCGATGGGATTGCCGTCCAGCGCGTCGGCGTTCTCGCGCATGTTGGTCCAGGTGAACAGGCCGGCGACCAGGAAGGCGCAGGCGGCGGCGGCCCAGCCGGGGTGCCAGCTATGTCCGGGATGCCAGCTGCGTCGTACCGCCGCGTCCAGTTCCGGACTGCCGGATCTGGTCTTACGGTACAGGGCGCGCAGGTCCAGCTCGTCGTCTTCGTCGAATGGGGGGCGATACGTAGTGCTCATGCGCGTACTCCTCGCGGATGCGCCCGGTGGCAAGGCGCATGCACGTTTGACCTTCGCGTTCGCCGCGCCGGTGGTCCGGCGGTCTCGTCAGGCTTGGGTCGTGTTCCGGTTTAGTGCGGCGTCCTGGAAAGCCGCCCAGCGATCACGCGGCGATTTCGCCATTGCGCCCGGACCAGGACCGGGCGCCGGCACCGCCTGAAAGGCCGGCGGATTGTCGTTGCGTGTGATCGCCTGATTATGCGCGATTTGAAGAAATCCGGCAGTTAATTTCTTGTATCCGTGCCCGAAATTCTCGATTTGATGAGATTTTCGAAAGGCTGATGCAAGCTGGGCACATTTTTTGTACGTGACGCCATGGCGCTGCACGGCGCTTTCCTTCGTTTGGCGGTATATCTCTGCTCCACGCTCCGGCAAGGCCGTCGAGATCGGGGCAGCGCGGAGCCGGCTTTGCCGGTCCGCAGCTGCGCCCCTTGGGGGGAAGCGCGCAGCGCTCGGGGGGAGCCCATTTCATCGGTAAACTCTGGGGGATGGCAAAGAATCGAACCGTCTACGTTTGCGCCGAATGCGGCGGCACCACCCCGAAGTGGCAGGGCAAATGCCCGCACTGCAATGCCTGGAACACGCTGGAGGAAACCGTGGAGTCGTCCGCCCCGTCGGCGGCCGCCCACCGGTATGCGCCGCTGGCCAGCAGCAGTCCGGTGCGCAGCCTGTCCGAAATCGAGGCCCGCGAGACGCCGCGCCAGCCCACTGGCCTGGATGAATTCGACCGCGTGCTGGGCGGCGGCCTGGTGGCCGGCGCCGTGGTGCTGATCGGCGGCGATCCCGGTATCGGCAAGTCCACGCTGCTGCTGCAGGCGCTGGCGTCCCTGTCCGAGACCACCTCGGTGCTGTACGTGACCGGCGAGGAATCGGCCGAGCAGGTCGCGCTGCGCGCCCGCCGGCTGGGCCTGGCCACCGGCAACGTCAACCTGCTGGCCGAGATCCGGCTGGAGGCGATCCAGGCCGCCGTGTCCGAGCAGAAGCCGACGGTGGCCGTGATCGACTCGATCCAGACGCTGTACAGCGGCGAGCTGACCGCCGCGCCCGGTTCGGTGTCGCAGGTGCGCGAATGCGCCGCGCAGCTGACGCGGCTGGCCAAGCAGACCGGCATCGCCATCGTCATGATCGGCCATGTCACCAAGGACGGCGCGCTGGCCGGGCCGCGCGTGCTGGAGCACATCGTCGACACGGTGCTGTACTTCGAGGGCGACACGCATTCCTCGTACCGGCTGGTGCGCGCGTTCAAGAACCGCTTCGGCGCGGTCAACGAGCTGGGCGTGTTCGCCATGACCGACCGTGGCCTGCGCGGCGTGGCCAATCCGTCCGCGCTGTTCCTGTCGCAGCACGAGCAGCAGGTCGCCGGCTCCTGCGTGATGGCCACGCAGGAAGGCACGCGGCCGCTGCTGGTCGAGATCCAGGCGCTGGTGGACAGCTCGCACGCGCCCAATCCGCGGCGCCTGACCGTGGGCCTGGAGGGCAACCGCCTGGCCATGCTGCTGGCGGTGCTGCACCGGCACGCGGGCGTGTCCACCTTCGACCAGGACGTGTTCGTCAACGCCGTCGGCGGCGTGCGCATCACCGAGCCGGCGGCCGACCTGCCGGTGCTGCTGGCCATCATGTCGTCGCTGCGCGACCGGCCGCTGCCGCGCGGCCTGATCGCATTCGGCGAGGTCGGCCTGGCCGGCGAGATCCGGCCCGCGCCGCGCGGCCAGGAGCGCCTGCGCGAGGCCGCCAAGCTGGGTTTCAGCGTGGCGCTGATTCCCAAGGCCAACGCGCCGCGCCAGCCCATCGAGGGCCTGGAGATCTGGGCGGTCGACCGGCTCGACGCCGCGCTGGAAAAATTGCGCTGAGAGCGGCCTGTCCGAACTCACGCATGGCGCGAGCCAGGCCCCGGGCCTGAACGCGATTCTCATCCGACATCTTGACCGCCCGCGCGCATGGCGCGGGCAAGCTGGAGCAAGCCGTGAACCTGTTCGTCATCGTCCTGTGCCTGGCCGCGGGCGGCCTCATCGGCTTCATGGGCGGCGTGCTGGGCATCGGCGGCGGGCTGATCGCGATTCCGGCGCTGGTGCTGCTGATGGACATGCCGCAGCAGCTGGCGCAGGGCACGGCGCTGATCATGGTGCTGCCCACCATCATGATGGCCGTGCGCAAGTACAACCAGCAGGTGCGCATCGACAAGCGCGTGGCCGCGGCCGGGGCGGCGGGCGCGGTCGTGTTCACCTGGTTCGGCGCGAGGCTGGCGCTGGGCATCGACTCAAGCAGCCTGCGCCTGAGCTTCGCCGTGTTCCTGTTCTTCATCGCGCTGTTCTATGTATGGCAGACCTGGCGCGCCTCGCGGCCGACGGTGGCGCGCGGCGCGGGCAAGGATCAGGACAAGGACGCACGCAACAGCACCGGCAAGGAAGCCTCGCAGCAGAGCGCCGCGCCTGTCTTCACGCCGCGCCGCGCCAGCGCGCTGGGCATGCTGTGCGGCACGCTCGGCGGCTTCTTCGGTGTCGGCGGCGCGGTGCTGGCCGTGCCCATCATCACCTCGGTGTTCCGCCTGCCGCAGACCACCGCGCAGGCGCTGGCCCTGAGCATGGTGATACCCGGCTCCACCATCGCGCTCATCACGTACACCTGGGCCGGGCAGGCCAACTGGATGGTGGGCGCGCCGCTGGCCGTGGGCAGCCTCGCCTTCGTGCCGGTGGGCGTGCGCCTGGCCTATCGTCTTCCTGAACGCCGGCTGAGAGCCTGCTTCGCGCTCATGCTGTTCGCCACGGTGGCGCTGCTGGCATTCGAAGCATGATTGTCACGATCTCATGACCAAGCGTTAGCGCGGGAAAATTTCTGGTTCCGCGCAGAACCTTCGCGCCGGTCTGCATTCCAACGAAGTACGGGGCTTGCGGCGAACACCTCGCCGCACCTTGCTGGAAGAAGGCCCTGGGCCTTTGATCATTCAGGAGTACATGACATGACGACCCACTCCCGTATTGCCGCGTTCCTTTCCACCTCGGCCCTGTGCCTGGGTCTCGCGGCAGCGCCGGCGGCCTTCGCCGCGGACGCGACCGCCAAGCCGGGCGAAACCAAGAGCCAGATGGAGCACGGCGGCAAACACCACAAGGCCGACAAGACCTCGGCCAAGCCGGCGGCCGCCAAGCCCGCCGCCGCCAAGTCCGACAAGATGGACAAGACCGACAAGGCCGGCGCGATGACGCCGGCGACCACGCCGGCCAAGTAAGCCGGCGCGGGCCACACCCGCAGTTCCTTTGCAAAGAGATTCCGACGCGGCGCCGTCGCCGCCCGGAAACTCGAAAGCCTCCCGGTATGGGCACCGGGAGGCTTTTTTCATTCCGGTGTCCAGGCGCAACAATCTCGCCAACAACACACACGCGAGCAAGAACCACCGCAAGAACCAGATGCTCCCAAGCGGGGCAGCGCGGAGCCGGCTTTGCCGGGCCGCAGCTGCGCCCCCTTGAGGGGGAAGCGCGCAGCGCTTCGGGGGTGGACCTACTCCACCGGCGTCACCACGCGGCCGGTCTCGAAGAACGCGCGCAGATTGTCCAGCATCAGGTCTTCCATGTCCTGGCGCGTTTCCAGCGTGGCGCTGCCGATGTGCGGCAGCAGCACGGCCTGGTCGCTGCCCAGCAGCGCCTGCGGCACCTTGGGCTCGTGCTCGAACACGTCCAGCGCGGCCCAGCCCAGCTTGCCCGCTTCCAGCGCGGCGACCAGCGCGGCTTCGTCGATGACGGGGCCGCGCGCGATGTTCACGACGATGCCCTTGGGGCCCAGCGCTTCCAGCACTTCCTGGTTCACCAGATGGCGCGTGCCCGCGCCGCCCACCGTGGCCACGATCAGGAAATCGGCCCAGCGCGCCAGCTCGACCAGCGAGGCTTCGTAGCCGTATGCCACGTCGTCGCGCTTTCTGCGGTTGTGATAGCGCACCTGCATGTCGAAGCCCGCGCCGCGCTTGGCGATGGCATCGCCGATGCGGCCCAGGCCGACGATGCCCAGCTTCTTGCCGCTGACGCGCATGCCCAGCGGAATGCTGCCGTGAATCTGGCCCCACTGCCCGCCGCGCACGAAGCGCTCGCCCTGGCCCATGCGGCGCGCGGCCGCGATCAACAGGCCCCAGGCCAGGTCCGCCACGCAGTCCGTCAGCACGTCGGGCGTATTGCTGACCTGCACGCCGCGCGCCTGCGCCGCCGCCACGTCGATGGTCTCGTAGCCCACGCCCCAGCTGCAGATGGCCTTCAGGTCCGGCAGGGCGTCGATCAGTTCGGCGTTGGCGCCGAAGTTGGCCGAGGTGACGATGGCCGTGATGCCCTTGCCGTGTTCGGCCAGGGCGGCCTTGCGGTCGGGGAATTTCCAGAGTTCGACGACGTCGTAGCGGTCGGCCAGGGTCTGGTTGGCGGAGGGGGAACCGGCCAGCGAACCGACCTGGATGATGCGAGGCTTGGTGGTCATGTTGTCGTACAAGTGGGTGGCGAAAGGTCCATGCTACTTGATTCGACGCGGATGGCGAGCCTGTGCTTGAGCGGGCCAGGTGCCAGGGGCGGGTTCAGCAGAGATGGCCCGTGGCTCGTCGCGTGCGCGGCCCCGGCCCCGCACGCGGGGCGCTCCAGCAGGCGTCTTGTGCCAGCCGTCTGGCTTCGCGGGCGGGCTGAACGCGTTCAGCCGACTTGTCTGGGTTATCGTCTGGCGGTGATCGGGAATTCGATCGTGTAGATTCCCGGCGTTCGTGCTGGTATTGAATTTGCTGCTCCCAAGACGAATGGGGCTCCTGTTGTCGGATGGATCAATGGGGCCCGCCAGAGTGGGTCGCAGGGCAAGATGGATATGGAAGGTGTGCTATCGATATGAAATCCAATAATTTCTTCGAGCTGTATCAGGTTCAGGTTTCCGAGAACCCTGTCAAACACGAATATCTCAAAGAAATTTTCATCGCTGCGATCGAGGACGGTTATTGGCGCGACGGGGACAAGTTTCCCACCGAGCAGGAGATGGCGGCGCTGGTGCCGTTCAGTCTGGGGACCATCCAGAAAGCCGTCGGTTCCCTGGTCAGCAGCGGCTATGTCCAGAGAAAGCGGGGCGCGGGAACGTTCATCATCCCCAGAGAGAAGCGATTGGGGGAACCCTGGATCTATCGCGTGCTTTCGGTTGATGGGACAAGATTCGTGCCCATGACCAGCACCGTGCTGCGGCGGATCCAGATTGAATCGGATGCGCTGTGGGCGGATTGGCTGCGCGGCGACGCCAATGATTGTGAGATTGTCCGCCTAGACCGGAAGATCGTCGCCGAGGGCTATGCCTTCATCAGCCAGTACTTCGCGGATGTGAACCGGTTCCCATACTTCATGGAGGCTACGCTGGACAGCATGAAGGGAGAGAACTTCGTGCAGTTGACCAAGAATGTATACAAGGTATCCGCCTCGAATGTCATGCGCTCGGTTAGAACCATCGCGCTTCCAAAGAGCATCTTGAGCGATCTTGATGTGTCGGGAAAGGTGTCTGGGACTCACGTTGAAATCATGGGGAGCACCTCCGCCGGGCAACCCGTTTTCTATCAGCAGCTGTTCTTGCCCGCGGGCGGGCTGCGCCTGTGCCTCTGAATTCCGCCCTGGATTTTTCACGGGAATCCTGCCCGCCCAGGTGTTGGGCGGTCGTGCGAATCGAATCATGCTCTGTTTGATACCTACAACTATCAAAAGCACGTCAACAGAAGCAGATCAGGCCCACCACGAGACTTGCTTCGCCATCGGTTCCTGAGCACCGTGGCGGTGGCCTTGCCGTTCGATGCGCGGCAAGACATCGTTCTCGCGTACAGGGATTGCCGTCATCTCGCCTGCATGGTGGTTGCCGGCGCCGCGCGCGCCCGAACTGCCCGAGACATCGTGCTGACCTGCGTGGCACGGGCCCACGGGGCGGTCCAGTGGCCATCTTGCTAGTGATATGTCTCTAGATACACCATAGTATTGATTATATTCTGGCTGTCTTCGATCGCCCGGACGATATGTCATTTCCCTAGATAGTCCCAAGAAAATCAGCTTGATCAGTCAGGGAAAACACCAATCCGATTCCTTTCTTTTCTTCTATTACTATATAGTAATTGATCTTGAAAGGAGGGTCCCATGGACGTGCAACGCAAGAAGATCGGCATCGTTGACACCACGCTGCGCGATGCCCATCAGTGCCTTTGGGCGACACGAATGAAGACAGCGCACATGCTTCCCGTGGCGCAAGCCATGGACAAGGCAGGCTTCGCGCAGATAGACCTGGTCGCGCCGATTCAATTCGACGTCAGCGTTCGCTACCTGAAAGAGGATCCGTGGGAGCGAGTGCGCCTGATGCGCAGCAAGGTTCAAAACACGCCGCTGCGCTTTCTTGTCCGAAGCAAGAACCTGATGACGTTCGACACCTTGCCCGACGACATCCTGGAGCTGTGGGTCGAGCGGGCCGTGGCCAATGGCTTTCGCGTCGTCGGCGCGTTCGATGGCCTGAACGACGTCGAGAACATTCTGGCGTCCACGCGCGTCGCGAAGCGCCTGGGCGTGACGACGTTTGGCGCCTTGTCGTACTCGCTCAGTCCTGTCCATACGGACGAGCTGTACGTCAAGACCGCGCGCGAACTGGTCCAGAGCAAGGTCATCGACGGCATCATGCTCAAGGATGCCGCCGGCCTGCTGACGGTTGATCGAATCCGGACGCTGGTTCCCGCGATCAAGCGGGTGATCGGTGACATGCCGCTGGAAATTCACAGCCACTGTCTGACCGGACTCGCGCCGCTTGTTTACCTGGAAGCAGTGAAGTGCGGCGCGGATATCCTGCACACATCCATCGCGCCGCTGGCGAACGGCGCGGCGCAACCCGCCACGCAAAGTGTCGCCCGCAACCTTCGGCTGATGGGCTACGACGTGCCGATTGACGACCTGACCGTCGATCATGTGGGCGAGCATTTCAGGCGTATCGCCGAAGCCGAGGGAAAGCCTGTTGGCGAGGTGCTGGAGTATGACGCGTTCCACTACCAGCACCAGATGCCGGGCGGCATGCTGAGCAATTTCAAGTCGCAGTTGGCCGAGGCCGGGCTTTCCGATCGATTCGATCAGCTGCTGGAGGAAGTGGCCAGGGTGCGCGAGGAGTTGGGCTACCCGATCATGATCACGCCCTTTGCGCAATTGGTCGGGACCCAGGCGGTACTCAATGTGGTTCACGGCGAGCGATATCGCGTCGTGCCGAATGAGATCAAGAAATACGCGCTGGGATATTACGGGAAGCTTTTGGCGCCTGTTGTCCCCGACGTGATCGATCGCATTGTGGAGAACGGCTCGAAGCAGATCGCGTTGAAGCCGGTCGCGCCCGAGCCCGCGGTCGCCGCGCTTCGCAAGAAGTATCCGACGGCGTCAGACGATGAGCGCCTGCTGCGATACATGTTCGCCGGCTCGCAGGTCGACGACATGCTGCGCGAGAAGGGCGCCAATACATACGAGTACCAGCACGAGCATTCCATCGTCGCCTTGCTCAAGCATCTCGCGCAGCGCCCCAAGATCGGCCGCGTGCATATTTCGCAGGGCGATTTCCAATTGAACATCGTGGGTTCCTGAAACATCCCGGCCCACCCCAGGAGAAAACTGAATGACCGATAAGACCCTTACCTACCAGGACGTCAGGGAAATCATCAAGCTTGTCGAGGAAGCCGACAAGTTTGGCGAGTTTCGATTGCGCTACAACGACATCGAGATTTCGCTGAGCAAGCATGCGCCGCTTGGCGATGCCGCGACTCAGGCACAACGTCCTTTGCCTGGCTCCGAGCCGGTCGCCGCGTCCGTGGAGCCGGCGCCGCAAGTCGCGATCCGTGTCCCCGGGGCGGCACCGAACACGACGCCGGCACCCGCTGCCCATGTCCGCAATGAATGGCCGGAGCATTTCGTCACGGTCCGCGCGCCCATGGTCGGAACGTTCTATTGCGCTCCCGAGCCTGGCGCGAAGCCCTTTGTCGCCGTCGGAGACGTGATTGCCGCGCACGACACGGTGTGCATCATTGAAGTCATGAAGTTGATGAACGCACTGTCGGCGCAATCGGGTGGCATCGTCCGGGAAATCCTGGTCTCCGACGGGGACACCGTGGAATACGGACAGCCTCTCATCGTGATCGAGCCTGCCAACTGAGAGGGGTGTGTCGATGGGTTCGAAGATCAAGCGGTTGTTGGTTGCAAACCGTGGCGAAATCGCCGTCCGCATCCTGCGGGCGTGCCGCGAGTTGGGCATTGAAACGGTTCAGGTTTTCTCCGAGGCGGACAGGGACTCGCTCGCGGTTCGCATGGCGGACCGCGCGGTTTGCATCGGCGGTCCCAAGCCGCAAGATAGCTACTTGAACGCGCAGCGGATTCTGGGAGCGGCGTCGGCGCTTGGCGTGGATGCGATTCATCCAGGGTATGGATTCCTCTCGGAGAACGCCGATTTCGCCGATCTGGTCGAAGCGGAGGGCTTCATTTTCGTGGGGCCGACCGGCGCCTCGATACGCGCGATGGGAGACAAGGCAACGGCGAGGAAGCTGGCCGAAGAGGCCGGCGTGCCAACCACTCCCGGTTCCAAGGGCATCGTGGCGTCCGCCGAGGAAGCGGCATCGATCGCGGAGAGCATCGGCTATCCCGTGCTGTTGAAGGCCTCGGCGGGTGGCGGAGGGCGGGGAATGCGCGTCGTCAACGATGCGTCGATGATCGAGAAGGCGTTTCTCGAAGCCTCGCGCGAAGCCATGATTGCGTTCGGCAATGGCGCCATGTATCTGGAAAAATTCCTGACAGATATCCGGCACATCGAGATTCAGGTGCTGGGTGATGGCCACAACATCCTGCATCTGGGCGAGCGCGACTGTTCTTCGCAACGCCGCAATCAGAAGCTTGTGGAGGAGAGCCCGTCGCCGGTGTTGAGCGCAGCGTTGCGCGCGAAGATAGGCGAGGCGGCAGTCAGCTTGTGCAGGCATGTGCAGTATCGCAGCGCCGGCACGATCGAGTGCATTCTCGATCCCGCGTCGCAGCGCTTCTACTTCATGGAAATGAACACGCGGATCCAGGTCGAGCATCCTGTCACTGAAATGGTCTGCGGAATTGACCTGGTCAAGGCCCAGATCCGCATCGCGTCGGGGGAACGCATCGAGCTGCTTCAGGCGGACGTCCGGCTCAACGGTCACGCCATTGAATGCCGCATCAATGCCGAAGACCCGGAACAGGATTTCCAGCCCAAGCCTGGCAAGGTCCAGCGGTATTCCCCGCCCGGCGGCATCGGCGTGCGAATGGATAGCCATATCTTTTCGGGCTACGTGGTGCCGCCCTATTACGACTCCCTGTTGGGCAAGGTGATCTGCTGGGGAGAATCCAGGGCCGAGGCGATTGCGCGGATGCAGCGCGCGCTTCAGGAGCTTGAAATCGAAGGCGTGCAGACGACGCGCGAATTCCATCTTCAGCTGATCGGCAGTCCTGACTTCGCAGAAGCCAGGATCCATACGCGGTACATCCAGGATACCTACCTGAAGCAACGGGCCGAAGCGCGAAAAATGAGCTAGCGCAGGGAGTGATGCCACATGGAGGTGGCGTCACTTTCTGGATTGATGGTCCACGCACGATGGTTCGTGCGCCCCAGCGGCGATACGGAAGGAGGCCGTCGGAGGTGCGGCCGAAGCGCTATTTCCCGGATAGCTGGAAGTCGAGCATTCACATTCACAAGAATAAAACCCAACACAGGCAATGACAGGCGCCGCGAGCACCCGTGATCGCTTGAAATCCAAAGGAGACAGTTTTGTCTGATAGCCATTCCGTGCCTATTCAGGTGAACAAGGCCGCCGCGGAAGTCTCGCTGCAATTCGAGAAGATATATGCCAACAAGAGCTTCTCGAAACTGGTTTCCAGTCGAAATCGACTTGTTTGTTCGCTGTTGCTTGTTATTTTCCTGGGCTATTTCGGATTTCTGGGCGTTGTATGCCTGATGCCGAAATTCGCCGCGCAGCCGTTCTACGCCGGGAGCGGCTTGACGGTGGGGATCGCCGCCGAGCTGGCCTTGTTCCTGCTGTTCCTGATCATCTCCACGATCTATGTCTCGTTCGCGAACGGCAAGTTCGATCCGATGCTCCGCAGCCTCGTGGAGAAGGCGGGCGAGGGGAGGATGCAATGACTCTCGCGCGAAAGCTCTTGATTCTTTTCCTGGGGTGGGCGCTGGCATCGCCGGCGGCATGGGCTGATGTCGCAATCGGAGAGACGTCGCGCCAGCCCGTCAATGTGCATGCGATCGCGCTGTTTTTCTGCTTTGTGCTGGTCACGCTGGGAATCACCGTATGGGCAGCGAAGCGGAGCCGATCCGCTTCGGATTTCTACAGCGCGGGTGGCGGCATAAGCAGCATGCAGAATGGGCTGGCCCTGGCGGGAGACTATATGTCCGCCTCGACGCTGCTGGGGATCACCGCGATCATCTACACGGATGGCATCGACGGCTATATCTATCTGATCGCGTTCTTTACCGGTTGGCCGGTGCTGTTGCTGCTGATGACCGACAGATTGAGGAACCTGGGAAAGTTCACCTTCGCGGATGTCACGTCCTACCGGCTGGCCCAGCGTCCGATCCGGGCCATGTCGGCGCTTGGCTCGCTGGTCGTGGTCTGCTTCTATCTGATCGCCCAGATGGTTGGCGCGGGACAGTTGATCAAGCTCTTGTTTGGGCTGGAATACAACTGGGCGCTGATCATCGTCGGCTTCCTGATGATGGCGTACGTCATTTTCGGGGGGATGGTGGCCACCACGTGGGTGCAGATCACCAAGGCGTTTCTGTTGTTGATCGGTGGCACGATCGTGGCCTTGCTCGCGTTCTCGAAATTCGACTTCGATTTCGGGGCGCTGGTTTCCCGTGCCATGGAGATTCACCGGAGCGGGGCGGCGTTGCTGATGCCGGGCAAGCTTCTGGGGGATCCCCTCGCCGCGATTTCCTTGAGCCTTGGCCTCATCTTCGGCACGGCGGGGATGCCTCATATCCTGATGCGATTCTTCACGGTGAAGGATGCAAAGGAAGCGAGAAAATCCGTGCTGTATGCCAGTGGCTTCATCGGATATTTCTTCAACGTGCTGCTGATTCTGGGGCTGGCGTCCATCGTCATCGTCAGCCAGGACTTGAGGTTCTTCGAGGCGGGCGACATCAACGGCAAGTTGCTGGGCGGCGGAAACATGGTGGCGATGCACCTTGCGCATGCCGTGGGCGGTGACTTGATGTTCGGTTTCCTCGCGGCGATCACGTTTGCCACCATTCTGGCCGTCGTGTCGGGGCTGGCGCTTGCCGGGGCATCGGCGATCGCGCGTGACTTCTATGTTCACGTCATCTGTCGAGGGGTAGCCGACGAAGCCAAGGAACTGCGACTCACGAAGTTCGCGACGCTGGCACTGGGTGTCGTGGCCATCCTGCTAGGCATTGTTTTCCAGAAAGTGAATGTCGCTTTCATGGTGGCCATCGCGTTCGGCGTGGCGGCGTCGGCCAATTTTCCCGTCCTGTTTCTTTCGATGTTCTGGCGCGGACTTACAACAAGAGGGGCATTGGCCGGCGGCTATACCGGCCTGGTGTCCGCCGTGGCCCTGGTCTGTGCCTCGAAGTCCGTGTGGGTCAACGTTCTGGGCTACGCGGATGCGCTCTTTCCGTATGAGCAGCCAGCGCTGTTCTCGATGCCTTTGGCGTTCGCCGTGGCCATCGTCGTGTCGCTGTTGGACCGCAGCGAGGCGGCGGCGTCAGAGCGCGCACGATTCCTTGATCTATATGTGCGCAGCCAGACCGGAGTGGGAGTCAGTGCGCCCGCCTCGCACTAGCGCGTGCGCCTGGTCTGCGGCGCGGGTCGCGCGGGCCATCGGCCCAGGCTCTCGCCTGGCGCCGGTGGCCCGCCGGGTCAATCCGACCCGGCCACCGCTACCCCCCGGGCCGGCCCACGCGCCCACCACCATGTCATCAGGCCGGCCGCCAGCACCACCGGCAGCATGGCCGCGTTCAGCGCTTGCCACCCGAAGGCGTCCAGCGCCGGTCCGGCTGCCAGGGTGGCCAGCGCGGTGGCGGCATAACGCAGCATCTCGGCCGCGCCTTGCGCGCGGGCGCGTTCCGACGGACGGTAGGACTGCGCCAGCAGCGTGGTGCCGCCGACGAACATGAAGTTCCATCCCACCCCCAGGCAGAACAGCGCCGCATAGAACGCGGGCAGCGACGGCGAGGTCATCGCGATCAGCGCGCACGCGACGTTCAGCAGCATGCCGGCGCCCAGCACCTGGGGCAGGCCGAAGCGCTGGATCAGCGTGCCGGCGAAGAAAGCCGGTGCGTACATGCCGACCAGGTGCCATTGCATGATGTTGGCGCCGTCACCGATGCTGTGGCTGCACGCCACGGCGGCCAGCGGCGCGGCGGTCATGATGAACATCATCGACACCGACCCGACCACGTTGTTGGCAAGCGCGGCGACGAACACCGGCTGGCGGGCCACCTCGCGCAGCGGCCGCGCCGGCAGGCCGGCCTGGGTCTCGCCTGGCGCGGCGGGTGCTTCGGTGTCGCGATAGCCGACCCACAGCAGCGCGGCCGACAGCAGCGCCAGCAAGGCCACCATCAAATACGCGCCGGCGAAGGCGACCGGCGCGAAAAGATCGCGACTCCAGGCGGCCAATGCGGGGCCGGCAATGGCGGCGATGACGCCGCCCGCCATCACCACCGAGATCGCGCGGCTCTTGGCGGCGGGTTCGACGGCGTCCGCCGCCGCCAGTCGGTAGTACTGGGCAAAGGCCTGGAAGACGCCGACGAGTGCGGTGCCGGCGCAGAACACCCAGAAATCGGCATGAAACACGGCCCATACCGACAAACCGCCGCCCGCCGCGCCAGCCAGCGCGCCCAGCGTGAATCCCCTGCGCCGGCCGATGCGCTGCATCAGCAACGAGGCAAACCAGGTGACCAGTGCGCCCGCGACCGTGATCAGCGCGAATGGCAGGGTCGACAAGGCCTTGTTGGGCGCGAGCATGTGGCCGGTCAGCGCCGTCAGCGTCAGGTCGATGGAGATGGCGGCGACGAACAGGCCCTGGCAGATGGCCAGGAGACGGGCGTTGCGACGGCCGTGGGTGGGGGAGGCTGACGGGGGCATGGCAGGGTCGATTGGGAATGAGCGGTATGGGGAGCGGCGCGGCAAGCGCGGCCGCGTGGGGCTGACGGGTTTGACAGGCCTCACTTTAGCGACGCAAACTATGGCGTAAATGACATAATTCCCTCAAAAACCGCCATGCCACACGACGTCATCTTCCTGCTGGTGCCGGACTTCCAATTGCTGGATATGTCAGGCCCTGCCGCGGTGTTCCAGACCGCCGGCAAGCAGGCTCAGACCGCCGCCGGTCCGGCCTACGCGGTTCACCTTGTGTCGGAGCGTGGCGGCCCGGTGCGTAGTTCTTGCGGGGTCGAAGTCCTGACTCGATCCTGGCGCGACGCGCCGCCAGGCACGCTGGTGGTGCCGGGCGGCGAGGGCGCGCGCGCGGCCGCCGTCACACCGGCCATGCGCAGGTATCTGCACGCCCATCGCCAGGCCGGCCGGCGCCTGGCCAGCGTCTGCACGGGCGCGTTCGTGCTGGCAGCCGCGGGCCTGCTCGACGGGCTGCGCGCCACCACCCACTGGCGTCATGCCGCCGAACTCGCGCGCAACCATCCGGACGTGCGCGTCGACGCCGACCGGATCCACGTGTGCGATCGCGATACCTGGACCTCGGCCGGCATCACCGCCGGCATAGACCTCGCGCTGGCGATGGTCGAGTCCGACCTGGGCGCGGAGGTGGCGGGCGCCACCGCACGCGAGATGGTGGTCTATCACCGACGTTCGGGCGGCCAGTCGCAGTTCTCGGCGCTGCAGGACCTGGCGCCCGACAGCGAACGCATCCGCGCCGTGCTGGAGCACATCCGCGGGAATCTTGGCGCGGCGCTGACCGTCGAGCATCTGGCCGAGGTGGCCTGTGTCAGCCCGCGCCAGTTCCTGCGCAGCTTCAAGGCCGAGACCGGCGAAACGCCCGCCAAGGCGGTCGAACGCATTCGGGCGGAGGCGGCGCGCGCGCACCTCGAGGCGGGCGCCGACAGTATCGACAGCGTGGCGCGGCGGGCTGGCTTTACCGACAGCGAACGGATGCGACGGACTTTCCTGCGTGTCTATGGCCAGCCGCCGCAGGCGCTGCGGCGCATGGCCAGGCAAGGATGAACAAGGCGAACCTTGTTCCTGCCGCTCACGACGCCGGCGCGCAAGGCGCGGCATCCTGCCGGGACAGCTTGTAATACAAAGACGGGTATTGAGCTTTAACTTGTCAATCAAGTATGCTGTGCCGGACTTGATCATCCGACAAGCCAGCCTGCCCGGAGCCGCCCATGAAAACCTCCCCGGTCACCCACCAGGACCTGCAACGCTCGGTCATCGCGGTGCCGCCGCTGGCGCGCCGCGCGGACCTGACGCTGAACGAGGCCGCCAACCGGGCGCTGCTGGCGCATCTGGAGGCCGGCGGCGTGCGCAGCGTCATGTACGGCGGCAATGCCAACTTCTACAACGTGGGGCTCGGCGAGTACGCGCGCATCGTGGACATGCTGGCCGCGCTGGCCGGCCCCGACACCTGGATCCTGCCGTCGGCGGGGCCGGACTACGGCAAGATGATGGACCAGGCCTTGGTGCTGCGCACGCGCGCCTTTCCGACGGCCATGCTGCTGCCCATGTCCTTCCCGTACACGGACGAGGGCCTGGCGGATGGCGTGCGGCGCTTCACCGACGCGCTGGCCAAGCCGGCCGTGGTCTATATCAAGTCGGCCGGCTACCTGGCGCCGGCGACGGTCGCGCGGCTGATCGAGGAAGGCCGCATCGTGGCCTTGAAGTACGCCGTGGTGCGCGAGGATCCGCTGCGCGACGACTACCTGCGCGCGCTGCTGGACGAGGTCGAGGCGAGCTGGATCGTCAGCGGCATCGGCGAGCGGCCGGCCATCGCGCATTACCGGCATTTCGGCCTGTCGAGCTTCACGTCCGGCTCGGTCTGCGTCGCGCCGCGGGGCTCCATGCGCCTGCTGCGGCTGCTGGCCGAGGGCCGCTACGACGAGGCCGAAGGCGTGCGCCAGCGCTACCTGGGGCTGGAGGACTGCCGCGATGGCATCAGCCCCATCCGCGTGCTGCACGACGCGGTGACGCTGGCCGGCGTGGCCGACATGGGGCCGATGCTGCCCTTGCTCACGGGACTGTCCGCCGCCGAACGCGAACGCGTGGCGCCGGTGGCGCGCGCGCTGGCCGAATGGGACCGGGAAGCCGTGGCCGCGTGAGCCCGCGCATCGTCCGTCGGGCTCGTATTTGACGGTACGATGTGCGCTGTCTTTGCGCCCGATGCCGAAGGAGATTCCGTGGCCCGAAAACCGACCCCATCGCCAAGCGCGCCGCAAGCGCCCGCGGACGCGGAAACCGCGCAGCCGCTGGAGCGCCGCCATCGCGTGCGGCTGGCGGACCAGCTCTACGGCCAGATCTTCGAACAGCTCGTCTCGGGCAATCTCGGCGTCGGCGACAAGCTGCCTTCCGAGAACGAGATCTCCGAGCGCTACGGCGTCTCGCGGCCGGTGGTGCGCGAGGCGCTGCTGCGCCTGCGCGCCGATGGGCTGGTCACGGCGCATCAGGGCCTGGGCACCTTCGTCAGCCATCAGCCCGCGCCCCGGCTGAAGACCTTCGGCGAGGTCGAGCACGTCAGCGCCTATCTGCGCGCACAGGAGGTGCGGGTGGCGCTGGAAGGCGATGCCGCGCGCCTGGCGGCCCTGCGCCGCACCGACGAGCAGCTGCACAAGATAGAGGAGGCGCACGAGGCCTTCGCCGAATCGCTGGCGCAGGGGCGCATGTCGGCGGAGGCCGACCTGGCGTTCCATGCAAGCATCGCCGAGGCCAGCGGCAACGATTTCTACCTGGGCGTGCTGGAGAGCATTCACGATTCCATCAGCGGCTTCATGCGCCTGGCGCTCAGCCTTACGCGCACCGGCTCGCGCCAGCGCGCCCAGACCGTGCTGGACGAGCACGCCACCATACTCGCGGCCATTCGCGCGCAGGATGGCGAGCACGCGCGCGTGGCCATGCAGTTCCACCTGGGCCGGGCGCGGCACCGGCTGGTCGACCGCGAGCGCGACTGAGCGCGGCATCAGGATTTTCACCACCCAAGCGCGGCACAACAAGCGCAGAGGACCAAGAGCAGACAAATGAGCGATTCTTCCAAACCCAAGACCCGCAAGACTCCCGAGGAACTGCGCAGCCACCGCTGGTATGGCGTGAAGGACCTGCGCGCGTTCGGCCACCGTTCGCGCACGGCCCAGATGGGCTATCACCGCTCCGACTACGCGGGCAAGCCGGTGATCGCCATCATCAATACCTGGAGCGACATCAATCCCTGTCACAGCCACTTCAAGCAGCGCGTGGAAGAGGTCAAGCGCGGCATCTGGCAGGCCGGCGGCTTTCCGGTGGAAATGCCGGCCATGAGCCTGTCCGAGCCGTTCCAGAAGCCCACCACCATGCTGTACCGCAACCTGCTGGCCATGGAGACCGAGGAGCTGCTGCGCTCCTATCCGGCCGACGGCTGCGTGCTGATGGGCGGCTGCGACAAGACCACGCCGGCCCTGCTGATGGGCGCGGTGTCGATGGACCTGCCCACGCTGTTCGTGCCGGCCGGCCCGATGCTGCGCGGCAACTGGAACGGCAACACGCTGGGCTCCGGGTCCGACACCTGGAAGTACTGGGCCGAGCTGCGCGCGGGCAACATCACCGAGGAAGACTGGCAGGGCGTGGAGGACGGCATCGCCCGTTCTCCCGGCCATTGCATGACCATGGGCACGGCCTCCACCATGACCGCCGCGGTCGAGGCGCTGGGCATGTGCCTGTCGGGCTACTCCTCGATTCCGGCGCCCGACTCGCGCCACGCGCAGATGGCGAGCCTGTCGGGCAAGCGCATCGTCGAGATGGTCTGGGAAGACCTCAAGCCCTCGGACCTGCTGACCGCCGCGTCCTACGACAACGCGGTGCGCACGGTGCTGGCGCTGTCCGGCTCCACCAATTCGGTGGTGCACCTGATCGCGATGGCGCGGCGCAGCGGCTTCGGCCTGGACCTGGACCGCTTCGACCATCTGGCGCGCACCACGCCGGTGCTGGCCAATCTGCGGCCCGCCGGCAAGTACCTGATGGAAGACTTCTACTACGCGGGCGGCCTGCGCGCGCTGCTGGTGCAGCTGGGCGACCTGCTGGACCTGACGCAGCGCACGGTCGACGGCCGCACGCTGGGCGAGAACATCGCCGGCGCGCGCGTGTTCAACGATGACGTGATCCGCGCGCGTGGACAGGCGCTGGTCGAGCGCGACGGCCTGGCCGTGCTGCGCGGCAACCTGGCGCCGGACGGCGCGGTGATCAAGCCGCCGGCGATGGAGGCGCATCTGCAGGTGCATACCGGCCCGGCGGTGGTCTTCAAGGACTACAACGACATGGCCGCGCGCATCGACGATCCGGCGCTGGACATCAGCGCCGACAGCGTCATCGTGCTGCAGAACGCCGGGCCGCAGGGCGCGCCGGGCATGCCGGAATGGGGCCAGCTGCCGATCCCGCAGAAGCTGCTCAAGCAGGGCGTGCGCGACATGGTGCGCATCTCGGACGCGCGCATGAGCGGCACCAGCTATGGCGCCTGTGTGCTGCACGTGGCGCCGGAAGCCTATGTGGGCGGTCCGCTGGCGCTGGTGCGCGACGGCGACCTGGTGGCGCTGGACGTGCCGGGCCGCAGCCTGAACCTGCTGGTGCCGGACGCCGAGCTGGCCGCGCGCAAGGCGGCCTGGCAGGCGCCGCCGCCGCGCTTCGAGCGTGGCTATGGCGTGCTGTACCTCAAGCACATCGGCCAGGCCGACACCGGCTGCGATTTCGATTTTCTGCAGACGGCAGCGCGGGCGGAGTCCGCGGGCGAACCGGAGATCCACTGACCCGGGCGACGGGTCGCAACGTGCATGCCCCCAAAGCCGCGTTCGACGGCGCGGGCCTGCCATCCCCGACCGGGCCGCTCATGTCGAGACGGCCCGGCGAAGAACACACAAGGAGGAGACACACATGGAACGCAACGCAATGCCGGCGCGCCGGCGACTGGGACTGGCCGCGCTGATCATGGCGGCGGCAGCGGCGACGCCCGCCGCGCTGTACGCGCAGACCGGGCAATGGCCGGCGCGGCCCGTCAAGCTGGTGGTGCCGTTCCCGCCCGGCGGCAGCACCGACGCGGTGGGCAGGCTGCTGGCCGTGGAACTGGCCAAGGACCTGGGCCAGACCGTCATCGTCGAGAACAAGGGCGGCGCCAACGGCAACATCGGCTCGGACGCGGTGGCCAAGGCCGAGCCGGACGGCTACACGGTGCTGCTGTCGGGCGTGGGCTCGAACGCCATCAACTACGCGCTCTACGCCAGCATGCCGTACCGCGACAGCGACTTCGCGCATGTCTCGCTGCTGGCCACCGGGCCCAACGTGCTGGTGGCAGCGCCGGACTTTCCGGGCAAGACCTTCGCCGACTTCATCCGGCTGGCGCGCGAGAGCCCGGGCAAGTACACCCATGCCAGTTCGGGCAGCGGCTCGTCCGGCCACCTGGCCATGGAAATGCTCAAGCAGCAGGCCAAGATCGACCTGGTGCACGTGCCGTACAAGGGCGGCGCGGCGGCCATCACGGACCTGCTGGGTGGCCGCGTGACGGTGCTGTTCCTCAACCAGGACACCCTGTTGCCGCAGGTGCAGGCCGGCAAGCTGCGGGCGCTGGCGGTGGCCAGCGTCAAGCGCAACCCGGCCTATCCCGACACGCCCACGGTGGCGGAGTCCGGCTATCCGGGTTTCGCGGCCGAATCCTGGTTCGGCCTGTCGGCGCCGGCCAGGACGCCGCCCGCCGTGATCCAGCGCCTGAGCCAGGCGACGGCCAAGGCCATGGCCTCGGCCGACATGCGGCAGAAGCTGGAGAGCGTGGGCTTCGTGGTGGTGGGCAGCGACCCGCAGGCCTTTTCGACCTTCGTCACCAGTGAAATCGCCAAGTGGGGCCAGGCCGCCAAGGCATCCGGCGCCCGCATGGATTGATTGATTCTTGCGGCATTGTTTTCCGCCGGCTTGCCGCGCCGGCATGCCGTGCGGCGGACTTCGCGTTCGCCGCGCGGATCCCGCAGCAACAGAGGACCATCATGGATTCACCCTTGCCCAACCGTTTCCGCCAGCGCATCCTGGCGCGCGAGCGGCTCATCGGATTCTGGATGTGCATGTCCAGCCACATCACGGCCGAGCTGGCCGGGCTGGCCGATTTCGACTGGCTGCTGCTCGACGGCGAGCATTCGCCCAACGAGGTGCCGATGTTCCTGCAGCAGCTGCAGGCGCTGCAGTCCAGCGCCAGCGCGGCGGTGGGGCGGCCGTCGTGGAATGATCCGGTCGAGATCAAGCGGATGCTGGACATCGGCTTCTACAACCTGTTGATCCCCTTCATCGAGTCTGAGGCCGACGCGCGCCGCGCCGTGGCCGCCACGCGCTATCCGCCGCAGGGCATGCGCGGCGTGGCCGGCGCGCAGCGCAGCAACCGCTACGGCACGGTGCCCAATTACCTGCAGACCATCAACGACAACATCTGCGTGCTGCTGCAGATCGAGAGCCGGCCGGGCATCGAGGCGGTGGACGAGATTGCTTCGGTGGAGGGCGTGGACGGGGTGTTCATCGGTCCGTCGGACCTGGCCGCCGCGCTGGGGCATCTCGGCAATCCCGGCCATCCCGAGGTGCAGGACGCGATCCGCCACCTGTACCAGCGCGTGTCGGCGCAGGGCAAGGCGGTGGGCATCCTGGCGCCGGTGCATGCCGACGCCAGGCGCTACCTGGACATGGGCATGCACTTCGTGGCGGTGGGCACGGACCTGGGCGTGTTCAAGCAGGCGGTGTTCGGGCTGCGCGAGGCGTTCCCGACTTAGTCTTGGGGCCCGCGATCAGGCGCGGCGGCGCGATGCCGCCCGCGCCGCGAGGGCTCAGCTTTCCAGCGCCAGCAGGTCGGCGACGGTCTGGCGGCGGCGGATCAGGCGCGCCTGGCCCTGGTCCAGCAGCACTTCCGGCGCCAGCGGCCGGGTGTTGTAGTTCGAGGACATGGACGAGCCGTAGGCGCCGGCGTCATGCAGCACCAGATAGTCGCCGATGCGCGGCTGCGGCAGCAGCCTGTCGGTCACGACGCCGCCGGCGTCCTGCGTGAACACATCGCCCGACTCGCACAGCGGGCCGGCCACGGACAGGCGCGCCGGTTCGCCCGGGGGCGTCGAGCCGTCGGGCGCATGCACCGAGATGCGGTGATAGCTGCCGTACATGGCCGGGCGCATCAGGTCGCTGAAACCGGCGTCCACCAGCACGAAGTCACGGCCCGGGCGTCGGTTGATCGCATGCACCTCGGCGATCAGCGCGCCGGACTCGGCCACCAGGAAGCGGCCCGGCTCGATCTCCAGTCGGACCGGATGGCCCAGGTGCTGCTCGATGCGCTTGCGCGCGGCGTCCCACTGTTCGAAGTAATGGTCGCAGTCGATGCGCGCCTCGCCATCCTTGTACGGGATGGACAGGCCGCCGCCGGCGGAGATGGCTTCGATGTCGTGGCCCAGGTTGCGGACCACGTCGACCATGGCGTCGCAGACGCTGGACAGGTGGCCGTAGTCCACGCCCGAGCCGATATGCATGTGGATGCCCATCAGTTTCAGGCCGTGGCGGCGCACGATGGCGATGGCCTGGGCCACGTCGTCGATCCAGATGCCATGCTTGCTTTGCGGGCCGCCGGTGTTGGTCTTGTTGCTGTGGCCATGGCCGAAGCCGGGGTTGATGCGCAGCCAGACGCGGTGGCCGGGCGCCTGCTGGCCGACGCGTTCGAGCATGTCCAGCGAGCCGGCGTTGACCGGGATGCCGTGCTGGATCACGGCGGCCATGGTGGCGTGGTCGATCAGGTCGGCGGTGAACACGATGCCGGCCGGCTCGCCCTCGGGGCGGAAACCCGCGGCCAGGCTGCGCTCGACCTCGCCCAGCGACACGGCGTCGACCACGGCGCCCTCGGCGCGCATCAGCTTGAGGATATGGATGTTCGAGCAGGCCTTCTGCGCATAGCGGATCACGTCGAAGCGGCGCAGCTGGGCGATGCGCTCGCGGATGACGGCGGCGTCATAGACCCACAGCGGGGTGCCGTGTTGCGTGGCGAGTTCGGTGAGTTGGCGCGGATCGAGTGCCATGGGGCGGACCTTGTTATGCGGTAGTGAAACTGGAGCGCCATGATGCCTGCGACGGGCTATCCAGTAAAATGCTTTGAATTTCCTGATCCATTCATTCTTGATATGGAATTGCCATGCTGACGCACCGGCACGTCGAAGTCTTCCGCGCCTTGATGATCGCCGGCAGCGTGACCCGCGCGGCCGAGCTGTTGCATACGTCGCAGCCCACGGTGAGCCGGGAACTGGCCCGCATGGAGCACAGCATAGGCTTCCCGTTGTTCGAGCGCATCCGGGGCCGCCTGCGGCCCACCATGCAGGCGCTGGCGCTGTACGACGAGGTCAGGCAGTCCTACGCGGGGCTGGAGCGGGTGGCATCCGCCGCGGCGCGGCTGCGCGCCTATTCGGACGGCCAGCTGGCGGTGATCGCGCTGCCGGCGTTTTCCCATTCCGTGCTGCCGGGCGCGTTTCGCCGCTTCCATGCCGGCCATCCCGGCGTCAGCCTGTCGGTGGAGACGCAGGAATCGCCCTTCCTGGAAGAGTGGTTGAGCGCGCAGCGCTACGATCTGGGGCTGACCGAGAGCGACGCCGAGCCGGCGGGCACGCGATTGGAACTGTTGGTCGAGGTGGACGAAGTCTGCGCGCTGCCCGAGGGCCATCCGCTGCTGGCGCGCGATGCGATCGAGCTGCGCGATTTCGAGGGGCAGGCGTTCGTCAGCCTGTCGGCCAGCGATCCCTATCGCCTGCAGATCGACGAGGCTTTCGCGGCCGAGGGCGTGGCGCCACGCTCCATCGTCGAGACGCCGTCGGCCGTGTCGGTCTGCGCCTTCGTGCGCCAGGGGCTGGGCGTGGCCATCGTCAATCCGCTGACGGCGCTCGACTTCATCGGCAATGGCTTGCAGGTGCGGCCGCTGACGCGTTCGTTCCCGTTCAGGGTGAATGCGGTGTATCCCGAGCATCGGCCGAAGAATCCGCTGGTCGACGCCTTTGCCGCAGCGGTGCGCGCGCAGGCTCGCGAGATGGCGGGCAGGCTGGGGGCCGGGGCAGGGCGCGGCGGCCGTCCGATCTGAAGCCGCCATGAAAAAAGGATGCCCGTGGGCATCCTTTTTTATTTGCCGTATTCATGACGCCCCGGGGAACGGGGCGGCAGAATGGCTTAGGCCAGCGCCTTGATGGCGGCAGCCAGGCGGCTCTTGTGGCGAGCGGCCTTGTTCTTGTGGATGATGTTCTTGTCAGCCACGCGGTCGATCACGCTGCTGGCTTTCTGGAACACTTCACCGGCCGCAGCTTTGTCGCCGGCGGCGATGGATTGGCGAACGCGCTTGATGGCGGTGCGCAGCATCGAGCGCAGGCTGGAATTGTGCTTGTTGCGCTCAACGGATTGGCGAGCGCGCTTGCGGGCTTGGGCGGTGTTGGCCATTGTGTATCAGTAAGTTGAATTCGGCAAAGTCGGACATTGTAGCAAGTCCCAGGGGGATTGCAAGTTCAATGTGCCGTCAAACCGATGACGCCCGACGGTCGGGCGGGAGCGCCAGGGCGGCGGTTCCGGTCGCGATCCCTGTGGAAAGTTCCGGGGATGTCCGGGTCGGCCGTGCCGCTTGTCGCGGCTGCCGGGAAATCCGGGTGGCGCCTGCTGGGGTAAAAATGCGGGTAAAAACGCTGTGGCGAGTATACAACGAGACGGTCACGCAGAACACGGCACGTTGCAAGAAGGTGACGGTTCAGGTCGCGACGTTGATCGACACGTACCAGGGGGTGTAACGGCGGATGTGGATGGGCATGCTTTCCTGCAGCGAGCGCAGGGCGGCGTCGGTGTCGTCCAGCGGGAAATGTCCCGAGACGGGCAGGCCGCCCGCGGCCATGGAGATGCGCAGCGAGCCGCTGCGGTAGGGCCGCAGCGCCGCGATCACCTCGGCCAGCGGCCGGCCGCGCACGTCGATCCAGCCGGCTTCCCAGGCGGCCTCGGCCATCAGTTCGGCGCGCGGCGTGTCCATGCGCAAGGCGTCGAAGCGCGCGCCGGTGCCGGCCCGCACGGTGCCATGGGCGCCGGACATGGTCTCGACCTCGACTTCGTGTTCGTGCACCACCACCACGGTGCGCTGGGCCTGCTGACGCACCATGTAACGAGTGCCGAGCGCGCGCACGGTGCCTTCGGCGGTCTGGACCAGGAAGGGGCGGCGCGCGTCGGGCGCCACGGACACGGTGACGGCGCCGTCCAGCAGGCGCACCTGGCGATAGGCGGGCGTGAAGTCCAGGTTCACCCGGCTGCGCGCGTCCAGCAGAAGCTGGCTGCCGTCCGACAGTACGTAGCGGCGGCGTTCGCCGGTGGCCGTGGCGGCGTCGGCGGCGACGTTGTTCAAAGGGTAGAAGGCATTGCCGACATAGCCGGCGCAGGCGCCCGCACCGACGAGCGCCACCGAGCCGCTCATGAAGCGGCGGCGCGACGGTGAAACGAGGGGCGGGGGCGGGGCGGCGGGCTGCGACGCAGGGGCGGCCGCAGCGTAGCCTATCGGATAGGCGTCGCCGAGCCGGCCGAACGTCGACCCTTCCAGAGTGCTTATCAGCTGCTGCCAGGCATTCTCATGGAGCGGGTCGGCCGCACGCCACGCCAGGAAATCGTTATAGTCCTGCGGCGTCGCTCGGCCCGAGCGCAGCAGCAGCAACCAGTTGATGACCTGGTCCGCCACGGGTAGTCCTTGGGCGTACTTCACTTCATCTCCCACGCGTTTTCCCAGGTGGGGATCCTTTCATTGGCAATTTGTAAATAATAAAGGTTTTTTACCAAAGATTACGGCGAGCTTGTCAATTCTTGACGAATCGGACGAAAAAAAGCCGGCGGATAAGCCGGCTTTTTACGAGGATGTGGCGAAAACGCCTGGAATTAACGCGCGGAGCGCCGTCCGAAGTCTCGGGGACGGAACCCGAACAGGAACAACATTCCGAAATAGATCGCGCCGCTGGCGGCCAGCACGCCGCTCAGCCAGGCCGCCCGCAGGCCGGCATGGGCCTGCAGCGCGATCCAGTCGATGCGGCCGTCGGCGTAGGCCAGCAGTCCGGCCAGCGCGGCCAGCGCCGGCAGCAGCCGCAGCGCGAATCGGGTCCAGCCGGGCGCGGGACGGTAGACGCCGCGCCGCAGCAACCCGATGAGCAGGGCCAGCGCATTCAGGCAGGCGCCCAGGCCGATGGCCAGCGCCAGGCCGGCGTGGGCCAGCAGCGGCACCAGCGCCAGGTTCAGCAACTGGGTCACGATCAGCACGCCGATGGCGATCTTGACCGGGGTGCGGATGTCCTGCCTGGCGTAGAAGCCCGGGGCCAGGATCTTCACGGCCAGCAGGCCGATCAGCCCGGCCGAGTAGGACATCACGGCCAGGCGCGTCTGCGCCACATCCTGCGCCGCGAACGCGCCGTAGTGAAACAGCGTGGCGACCAGTCCGTCGGACAGCAGCGCCATGCCCACCGCGGCGGGCAGGCCCAGCAGCAGCACCAGGCGCAGGCCCCAGTCGAGCAGCGCGCTGTAGCCGGCATGATCGTCGCGCGCATTGGCGGCCGACAGGCTGGGCAGCAGCACCGTGCCCAGCGCCACGCCCAGCAGGGCGGTGGGGAATTCCATCAGGCGGTCGGCGAAGGACAGCCAGGTCACGCTGCCCGGCGTCAGCCAGGTCGCGATATTGGTATTGATCAGCAGCGAGATCTGGGCCACGGACACGCCCAGCGTGGCCGGTGCCATCTGCTTGAGGATGCGCTGCACGGTGGCGTCGGCCCAGGCCTCGCGCACCCGCAGCGAAAAGCGCGGCGTCAGGCCCAGCCGCGCCAGCGCCACCCATTGCACGGCCAGCTGTGCCACGCCGCCGGCCATGACGCCGATGGCCAGCCCATACACCGGCACGTCCATGCGCGGCGCCAGCCACAGGCAGGCGGCGATCATGGAAAGGTTCAGCAGCACCGGGGTGAAGGCCGGCACGGCGAAGCGCCGCCAGGTGTTCAGCACGCCGGACGCGAAGGCGATCAGCGACATGCACAGGATGTACGGGAACATCACTCGCGTCATCCAGACCGCGGCGCCGAATTCCGCATCGCGCGCCGCGCCGCGCAGCCCGCTGGCCATGGCCGACACCACCCAGGGCGCGGCGACGATGCCGACCAGCGTGACCAGCATCAGCGCCAGCGTCAGCAACAGCGCCACGCGGTCCAGCAGCGTGCGCACCTCGTCATCGGACCGGTTGTTGCGCGCCGCGCCCAGGATCGGCACGAAGGCCTGCGCGAAAGCCCCTTCCGCGAACAGCCGCCGTAGCAGGTTCGGAATACGGAAGGCGACCCAGAACGCGTCGGTAATGGGACCCGCGCCAAAGGCGCGCGCCACCAGGACGTCACGGGCCAGGCCAGAAATGCGGGACAGCAGCGTGAAGCTGCTGACGGTGGCCGCGGAGCGGAACAAACTCACTTCAGTTATCCATAAATCCAGGGGTTGCCCGAAGCAAAAACCGGGCAGTGTCCCAACCGGGAACGCGGCGGGATGTCACCCGCCTCGCAAACGCAAACGCACACACTACACACACTCCAGCACACGGATCATGCCATCCAAGGCGCTGGCACCCTCCCCACAACGCACATCCGCCCATCGCCCATCGGGGCCGCACGGAGCCGGCTTCGCCGGTCCGTGGCGGCGCCCCCTTGAGGGGGAAGCGCGTAGCGCGGCGAGGGTGGGTTTCATCCTCCGGTCCGTGGCGGCGCCCCTTGAGGGGGAGCGCGTAGCGCTCGGGGTGGGTCTACTTCGGCGGCATCCGGATCGCGCCGTCCAGGCGGATCGTCTCGCCGTTGAGCATGTCGTTCGTGATGATGCTGTGCACCAGCTTGGCGTAGTCCTCCGGACGGCCGAGGCGGGCAGGGAAGGGGATGCTGGCGGCCAGCGAGTCCTGCACTTCCTGCGGCATGCCGAAGATCATGGGCGTGCCGAAGATGCCGGGGGCGATGGTCATGCAGCGGATGCCGGTCTTGGCCAGGTCGCGCGCGATGGGCAGGGTCATGCCGGCCACGCCTGCCTTGGACGCGGCATAGGCCGCCTGGCCGATCTGGCCGTCGAAGGCCGCGACGGACGCGGTGTTGATCATGACGCCGCGTTCGCCGGTGGGCTCGGGCGCATTGGCGCTCATGGCCTCGGCGGCCAGGCGCATCATGTTGAAGCTGCCGATCAGGTTGATGCTCACCACCTTCTGGAACAGGTCCAGGGGGTGGGCGCCGTTCTTGCCGACGATCTTGGCGGCGGGGGCGACGCCGGCGCAGTTCACCAGGCCGAACAGCGTGCCCAGCTCGCGCGCGGCGGCCACGGCGCGCTGGCCGTCGGCTTCCTGGGTGACGTCGCAATGCACGTAGCGCTGGCCCAGTTCCTTGGCCAGGGCTTCGCCCGGCTCGTCCTGCAGGTCGGCGATCACCACCTTGGCGCCGTTGGCCACCAGCATGCGCACGGTGCCGGCGCCCAGGCCGGATGCGCCGCCGGTAACGATGAATACCTTGTTCGCGATTTCCATGTCTCTACCACTTGGTTCAAAAGAAAAAGAAAGCGGCGCTGCGGGCGCCGGATGCGAAAAGGCCTTCGGGCCGCGCCGTGACGATGTGCGTCACGGCCAGCGCCGAAGGCCTCATGGCCAAGCGGGCGCCGTTCAGCCCTTGACGGCGTCGAACAGGCGCGACTTGATTTCCTCGACCGCGCCCACGCCCGAGATCTTGCGGTACTTGGGCGCGTCGGCGGGGCTCTTGCCGGCCCAGTCCGAGTAGTAGTCGACCAGCGGGCGGGTCTGCTCGCGATAGACGGACAGGCGGTGGCGCACGGTTTCCTCGCGGTCGTCGTCGCGCTGGATCAGGTCCTCGCCGGTGACGTCGTCCTTGCCTTCGACCTTGGGCGGGTTGAAGCGTACGTGGTAGCTGCGGCCGCTGGGCTGGTGCACGCGGCGTCCGCTCATGCGCTCGATGATGTCTTCCTCGGGAACCTCGATTTCCACCACGTAGTCCAGCTTGACGCCGGCGTCCTTGAGGGCGTCGGCCTGCGGGATGGTGCGGGGGAAGCCGTCGAACAGGTAGCCGTTGGCGCAGTCGGGCTGCTTCAGGCGGTCCTGCACCAGGCCGATGATGATCTCGTCGGAAACCAGGCCGCCCGCATCCATGACCTTCTTGGCTTCAATGCCCAGCGGCGTGCCCGCTTTCACCGCGGCGCGCAGCATGTCGCCGGTGGAAATTTGCGGAATGCCGAAGTGCTGGGTGAGAAACGCGGCCTGGGTGCCTTTGCCGGCGCCGGGCGGTCCGAGCAAGATGAGACGCATGAGTGCTCCTGAGATGGGGATTATTTTTTGTGATCCGGGGGATTATGCCGCAACGCAACAGCCTTTGCGGGGCGGTGCCATACGAAATAACCCTTATATCAATGGCCTGTCGCGCCGCCTCGCTGCCTAGAGCTTGCCGTAGATCAAGCGCACGCGCTCCAGGTCGGCGGGCGTGTCCACGCCGGCGGCCGGGGGCGTGGACGCCCGGTGGACGACGATGGCGTGGCCGTGCTCCATGGCGCGCAGCTGTTCCAGCGACTCGAACCGTTCCAGCACGCCCTGGGGCAGCGTCGGAAAGCGGCGCAGGAATGACACGCGGTAGGCGTACAGGCCGATATGGTGCAGGGCGGGCAGGCCGTCGGCCAGCACCTGTTCGCCGCCGGCCAGCGCATCGCGCGCCCAGGGAATCGGCGCGCGCGAGAAATACAGGGCGCGATCCGACGCGGTGCAGACCAGCTTGACCACATTCGGGTTGAACAGGGCCTGGGCGTCGGCCAGCGGGCAGGCGCAGGTGGCGATGTCGGCGTCGGGGCTGGCTTGCAGTTTCGCCGCGACGGCGTCGATCAGCTCTGGTTCGATCAGCGGTTCGTCGCCCTGCACGTTGACCACGATGGCGTCGTCCGGCAGGCCCAGCTGCGCCACGGCCTCGGCCAGGCGGTCGGTGCCGGTGGGATGGTCGCCGCGCGTCATCAGCGCGCGCACGCCATGGGCCTGGGCCGCCTGCAGCACGCGGGCGTCGTCGGTGGCGATGCAGACCTGCGCCGCGCCCGAGCGCGCGGCCCGTTCGGCCGTGCGCACCACCATGGGCTTGCCGGCGATGTCGGCCAGGGGTTTGTCGGGCAGTCGCGTGGACGCGGTCCGCGCCGGGATCAGGGCGATGAAGCTCACGGCGGACGAATTAGCTGGCGGGGGCGTCGTCGAGCGAGCGCGCCTCGCCCTCAAGCATGACGGGAATGCCGTCGCGCACCGGGAAGGCCAGCCGGTCGGCGCGGCAGACCAGTTCGGCGTGCTGCCGGTCATGTTCGAGGCGGCCCTTGCACAGGGGGCAGACGAGGATGTCGAGAAGGCGGGATTCCATGTCCGGGATTCTAAAACAGTTTGGCGGGCGGCAAGCCGGCGGTAGCGGCGAAAAGCCTGGCGCCCGGCAGGTCGCGGCCAGGCGGATCGTCGCCGCTGGCATCGGGGCTGACTCCTTCAATTGTTAAGCAATGTCATATTTTGAAGTAGGTTCAGCCCTGTTGCGGGACGGATCGTCGTTATCATCCGCCGCGATCACATGCAGAGGAAAGAGGCACGATGGATCTGAATATGCTCAAGCTGGGGCTGATGCTCATCATCCTGATCTGGTCGATCTACAGCGGCATCACCTATATGGCCCGGCGCAGCGGCAACAAGGACGCCCTGCGCGATCTGCGGCGGGACGGCCAGCCCGCGCGGCGCTTGACGGACGAAGAGCAGGCCTTGGTGCAGCCCTTCCTGTTCGACCCGGCCAAGCCGAAGAAGCAGGCGCAGCTGATCAACGACGGCGTCTATCCGCTGCACGGCGCTTTCGTGCGCCACGGCATCGAGGCCAGCCAGGGCGGCACCACCATGCACGACACGCTGGGCGATGTCGACGTGGTGCTGCCGTACGACGCGCGCAGCTACCTGGTCGCGAACAACCATGCAGAGGTGGTGCTGACCGAGAAATTCGCCATCGTGGTGGCCTTGAACGGCGAGTTCGACCTGGCCGGCGGGCGCGAGCGCGAGCAGCGCCGGCAGAAGCGGGATCAGCAGTGGAACAGTGGCCGGACGGGCTCCATGCAGAACGTCGTCGACCTGGAGGTCGACCCGCCCGAGGCGGACGAGGCGCCGCGCACGGCCGAGCAACTGGCCCAGGCCGAGCGCGAGCTGGACGACGCCACGCGGGTCGAGATCCTGGCGCAGCGCGACGAGACGCCGGCCGAAGTGGCCGCGCGCCAGGGCCGCGGTTTCGGCTTCTGGGTGTCGGTGCTGTGGGCCCTGGCCTTCCTGTGCCTGGGACTGGCGGGCGGCGGCGGCGGCACGCCCTTCGCCGCTGGCGCGGGCGCGCTGGCCGCGCTGGCCTTGTGGCTGACCTGGCGCCGGCCCGCGCCGGACGCGCCGCAAAAAGTGAATCGCGCGCGCGGCGAGCTGAACGCCATCGTGCTGAGCAATCCGTCCAATTCCCAGACCGTGTCCACCCAGCTGTTCCTGGGCGACAAGCTGCCCGTCAACCTGCCTGACCACTGGCGCGCCAATCTGCAACTGCCCGACGACGGGCGCGTCGACATGGACCTGCGCGTGCAGGACTACGCGGTGCTGCGGTTGGGCGGCAATTATTCCGTGGATGAAGAGCAGCGCCTGTTCCCGCGCGTGTTCTGGGGCCGCCACATGACACTGGCGCTGACCGGCCTGGCGGCGCTGGGCGCGCTGTGGGCCGTGGCGCCCAACCTGCCGGGCGATCTGGCGCTGACGCGCGCCTGGGTGCAGAGCGACGGTCCGCGCAGCTACGCCTCGGCCGAGGCGCTGGCGCAGGATCCGCCAGGATTCGGCCAGCCCGTGTCGCTGCGCGGCGCGGCCCGTTGCGAGCTGGTGCAGGGCACGAGCGAGCAGGCGGCGCGCGCCGATTGCGACCGGCTGCGCTGGGGCGGCGCGGCGCCGACGGTGCCGGAGCTGGAGATCGATCCGGCCATCATGGCGCTGCATACCGGCGAATTCCTGAGGACGCGCGCCAATCCCATGCTGGACATGCTGCTGCAGAGCCAGGTGGCGCAGCGCATGCGCACCAATCCCATGGCCGCCTACAACATGCGCGGCCTGTCGTTCTACCGCGTGTCGGGCCTGACCGATAGCGTGCTGGCGGTGGAACGCGGCTGCGCCGTGGCCGGCCGCGATGCGGCGCAGGCTTGCGGTGAGCTGAAGGCGGCGCTGGTCGAGCATCTGCTGTTCGCCGACGACGAACCGAAGAACTGGGCCGAGCTGCTCAAGCTGGCGCAAGACGGCGCGTTCAAGCGCAAGGGCTTGAACGACGAGTCCGCCATCATTTCGCGCAATGCCGAGACGGTCCGTGCGCGCGCCCGCTCCAGCGCCTTTCCGGCCATCATGCAGGCCATGGACCGCGCGGCCGCCGCGGCGCAGGCCAGTCAGACCGGCGGCGTGGCCCTGCGCGTCTGGCCGGGTCCGCACGCGATGTTGCCCAGCATCATTGCCAAGCACGAGGAAGACCTGCTGTCGGCCTGGAGCCGCCAGTCGCGCATCGTGGCCCAGGGCGAGCCGCTGCCGTTCCGGGTGGATGGCCTGGTGTCCGGCGTGCGCCGCGACGCGTCGGGCCTGCTGGAGTTGAGCGTGGACTCGGAACGCAGCCTGGATGAGCCGTGGCCGTCGCTGGCCAACACGGCCTGGCTGTTGCTGGCGGCGCTGCTGGTGCTGGTGCATCTGCCGCTGGCCGTGATCCGCTTGCGGCAGGCCGGCGCGCGCCGGCGGGCCTTGGACGAATACTCGGCGCGCCGCAGCGCGGCCAAGCCGGCGTTCTTCTGAAGCGGACAGGGGCCGGCCGGCAAGCGCCGGTCCGGCCGCCGCGCAGCGCTAGCGGCGCGCGGGAAGCTGGCGCAGCGCCTGCGCCAGCCAGTCGAACAGCTGCGGATCCGAGAAGCCGGCGCGCACCGGCACTTCCCACAGGCGCGCGTCGTGCAGCGCCGCGCACTTGATGGCGTCCTTGGATGTCACCAGGATGCTCTCGGCCGACCAGTCCCGGAATGGGGACTGCGCATAGTCATGGTGGTCGGGCAACGCCAGCGCGGGCTCGGGCGTGATGCCGGCGCTGCGCAGCGTCGCGAAGAAGCGTTGCGGATTGCCGATGCCGGCCGCGGCGGCCACGCCGGGCCTGCCGGCGAACGTTGCCAGCGGACGGGTCGCGCCGCCTTCGATCTGGCGCGCGTCGCCGGGTTCCAGCCACATCCTGGCCTGGCGCGGTCGCGCCGTCGGGGCGGCTTCCTGCGCGCCGGGCACGCCGATATTGGTCACTACCGCATCCACTTCGCGCAGCCGGCTGGCCGGTTCGCGCAGCGGGCCGGCCGGCAGCAGGCGGCCATTGCCGATCCCGCGCTCGTCCTGCACCACGATTTCCACGTCGCGCGCCAGCGCCAGGTGTTGCAGGCCGTCATCAGAGACGATTACGTCCACGTCGGGATGCGCGCGCAGCAGCGCCTGGGCGGCCAGCGCGCGCCTGGGATGCACCGAGACCGGCGCGCCGCTGGCGCGCGCGATCAGGGCGGGCTCGTCGCCGAATGCCGACGCGGCCAGCGCCGCGCCATGCCCGACGCGCGGCTCGGGGCCGATCTTCGCGCCATAGCCACGGCTGACCACGCCCGGATTGAAGCCGCGCGCGCGCAGTCCTTCGACAGTGGCGATCACCATGGGGGTCTTGCCCGTGCCGCCCACGTAGACGTTGCCGATCACCACCACCGGCACCGGAGCGCGGTAGGCCGGCTTGCGTCCGTCGCGGTATTGGGCGCGCTTTCTCGCGACGGCCCAGGCGGTCAGCGCCGACAGCGGCAGCAGCAGGGTGGAGAGCCAGCCGCCGTGCTGCCACTGGCGCGCGAGCAGCGTGGCGGAGGATCGGGGGGCGCTCACCGGGCGGTCTGGGCGGCGAAATTGACGCGGCCGATGCCCGCCAGCCGGGCGGCTTCCATGACGTTGATCACGGACTGGTGCGTGGCCTGCGCGTCGGCGTTGATAACGACCAGCGGCTCGGTCTTGCCGGCCGCGGCCTGGCGCAGCGCGTCGGCGATCTCGGGCGGCGTGGATACGTCGATCAGGGTGCCGTTGAGCGCATAGCGTCCGTCCTGGCTGATGGCGACTTCCAGCGCGGGCGGCGTGTCCTGCTCGGCCGAGGCCTGGGGCAGGGTGACCTTGAGCTGGGTGAAGCGCGCGAAGGAGGTGGAGGCGGCCAGGAAGATCAGGATGACCAGCAGCACGTCGATGAGCGGGATCAGGTTGATGTCCAGCTCATCGCGCTCGCCGCGGGAACCGCGGAAATTCATGGACGCGCCTCGTGGCGGCCGGGCGGATGGGCATGGCCGGACGCGACCGCGCGCGCCAGGCGGGCGGCGGCCTGCTCCATGGCGCTGAGGTAGCCGTCGACGCGGCCGCGCAGGTAGCGATGCGCGATCATGGCCGGAATGGCGATCAGGATGCCGAAGCCCGTGTTGTACAGGGCGATGGAGATGCCGCGCGCCAGCTGGGCCGGGTCGCCGCCGCCGGGCGTGTAGGAGCCGAAGATCTCGATCATGCCGATCACGGTGCCGAACAGGCCCATCAACGGCGCCACCATGGCGATGGTGCCGATGGCGGCGATGTAGCGGCTGAGGTCATGGGCGACGGCGCGGCCGGTGTCCTCGACCGCGCTGCGCAATTCCTCGCGCGGCAGGTGGCGGTGGCGGATGACGTCGACCAATACGCGGCCCAGCGGGGAGTTGCGTTCCAGCTTGCCGAGCGATTCGGGCGTGTCCTGGTGGTTGCGCAGCATGTCGGCGACCTGTTCGGTCAGGCCGCGTGGCATGACCAGCCCGCGGCGCAGGGACAGCAGGCGCTCGAATATCAGGGCCAGACCCAGCACGGATGTCGCCAGCAGGGGCCAGATCGGCCAGCCGGCCTCGCGCAGTATGGTTAGCAAAGCGGTGAACTCCAGGGCGTGCCGGGGCGCGCGTCGACGCGCATCGGCATCGGATGCAAGCCGGAACTGTAACGGCGCGGCGGGGATGTGGCAAGGCCGCCCGGCGGGCAAAACTATCCACAGAATCTGTGGATAATTCTGTGCAGAAGTTGCCAGGAATGCTTATGGGCGCTGGGCTTACAGTCCTTTGCTTCAATTTCGCGCAGTGTTGTTTTCATGTAAATACCATATAAATCAACGACTTGCTATGTAAATGCTGGCTCTGGGGGCGATGGGCGCACAAGGCCCTGAACAAGGTATGATTGCGGCCCGCCCCGTATGCCCTGTGGACAGGTATGCACCGGAAAGCCTTATGACAATTGAGTTCTCGGTCACAAACAACGTATTTGCGCGGGATATCCTGACGGTTGCCCAGCTGAACCAAGCCGTGGGGCAGTTGTTGGAGCGCAGCATCCCGGCAATATGGGTGCGCGGAGAGATTTCCAACTTCACGCAGGCGGCTTCCGGGCATTGGTACTTCACGATCAAGGACAGCCGCGCCGCCGTGCGGGCAGTCATGTTCCGCAGCCGCGCCAGCGCGGTCGGTTTCGTCCCCCGCGCCGGCGACCAGGTCGAGATCCGGGCGCGCGTGTCGCTGTATGAACCGCGCGGCGACTACCAGCTGCAGGTCGACGCCATGCGCCGGGCCGGGCTGGGCAACCTGTACGAAGCCTTCCTGCGGCTCAAGGAGCAGCTGGCGTCCGAGGGGTTGTTCGACCCGGCGCGCAAGCGCGAGCTGGCGCCGCTGCCTCGGGCGATCGGCGTGATCACCTCGCTGCACGCGGCCGCGCTGCGCGACGTGCTGTCGGCGCTGGCCCGCCGCGCGCCGCAAGTTCCCGTCATCATCTATCCGGCCCCGGTGCAGGGCGCCGACGCGGCCGGCCGGCTGGCCGCGCAAGTGCGGCTGGCCAATCAGCGCGCCGAAGTGGACACCCTGCTGCTGGTGCGCGGCGGCGGCAGCATCGAGGATCTCTGGAGCTTCAATGACGAGACGCTGGCGCGCGAGGTCGCGGCCAGCGCCATTCCGGTGGTCAGCGGCGTGGGCCATGAAACCGACTTCACCATCGTGGACTTCGTGGCCGACCTGCGCGCGCCTACCCCGACCGCGGCGGCGGAGCTGGCCTGCACTCCGCGCGGCGAGCTGCTGGGCCGCGTCATGGACGCGGCGCGCACGCTGGCGCGCGGCCAGCAGCGGCGGCTGGAGCGGGCCGCCCAGCGCCTCGACCGCGCCGCCGGCCAGCTGGTGTCGCCGGCGCAGCGCCTGGAGCATCAGCGCGAGCGCCTGAACAGCCTGGGCTTCCGGCTGGCGTCCGCCTGGTCCGCGCCGCAAGGCGCGCGCAGCGCGCGCGTCGCTTTGCTGGCGCAACGCCTGGAACACCGCAAGCCCGACACGCGCCGCGCCGCCGAACGCGTGGCGAACGCCGCGCGGCAACTGGGCCAGGCCCATGCGCGGCTGCGGCTGCAGGCGCGCAATCGGCTGGCCGCCGCCGGCGCGCAGTTGCGCGCGCTGGATCCGGGCAATACGCTGGCGCGGGGATATGCGATCGCCCGCGACGCGCAGGGACGCATCCTGCGCGATGCCGCCAGCCTGCAGCCTGGACAGGCGCTGGAGTTGCGTTTCGCGCGCGGCGGCGCGCAGGCCGAAGTCACCCAGGTCCGGCCGGAGTCCGACGCGTCCTGAACAGGATGCCTGGTCCGGGCCGCAAGCGCCCGGTTCGACAGTCTCTTGCAAGGCAAACACATGCTGCGAAAAGCGATTGCTTGGCCCGTCGCCGGCCTGCTGGCCGTTGGAACGATAGGAATGCCGGCCTGGGCCGCTTCGGGCGCGGACGCCGCCGCGTCGAGCGTCCCGTTCGAGGTGCCCGTGGCGGATAGCGCGGTGCCGGTGCCGGTGCCGGCGCCGCCTCCGCCTCCGCCCGTGGCGCGGAAGGCGCCGGCCCGGGACTGCGATTGCCAGTCGCCGTACCGCGACTATCCCAAGGCGGAAACGCCCGAGGTCCGGGCCTTGTTCGAGGCCGCGCGGGCCAACGACGAGGCGGCATTCACGGCCGCCCTGGCCGGCGTCCCGCATCCCGGCGACCATGCCGACGACGGCCGGCCGTTGCTGCACGTGCTGCTGATGCCGCCGCGCGGCCTGCGTTCCAAGCATGTCTATTGGGACATGCCGAAGGATGAAGCCGAGCGCCTGCGAGACGAGCACCGCGCCGCGCTGCCTGCGCGCACGCGCATGCTGGCGGCGCTGCTGGCCACCAAGCCGGCGCTCAACGATGCCACGTACCAGTCGCGCCGCACGGCGCTGCAACTGGCATTGCTCTATGGCTCGCCGCAGATCGTGGACATGCTGCTGGCGGCCGGGGCCGATCCGAACCAGGCCGGCGACGAAGGGCGCAAGCCGCTGGAGTTCCTGCTCGATCGCGATTTCGAGTTCGCGGTCCGCATGACCTATCTGCCGCGTCTGGTGGATCGCCCGGACATGGCCCGCATGGTGCAGGCGCTGCTGAAGGCGGGCGCGCAGCGGCCCTTCCTGGGGCTGGACGATGCCAAACCGGGCGGCGCGAGCGCATTGACCGACGCGGCCGGCGAGCCCAGGCGCATGGCGGATTTCCTGAGCTGGAATCCGCTGGTCGAACTGACCGAGGGCGGCGACGTGCTGCGGGCCTTCGCCGCCACCGGCACGCGCCCGGCCTTCGACAACGAATTGAGTCCGCTGGCGCTGGCGGCCTACACCGGCAACGCCGGCGCCGTGCCCGCGCTGATGGAACTGGTGCCCAGGACCGTGCCAGCCAGCGGCCATGGCGAGAAGGGCGTGCGCGATGTGTGGCTGGATGCGGCCCAGGCCGCGGTGATTGGCGGTCATCCGGAGATCGCCGTGCAATTGCTGCAGGCAGGCATGCCCTACGCGCAACGCGGTCCTCTCACCGGGTCGTCCAATCCCCTGTTCCTGCGTATCGAGGGGGGCGACCGCCCGATCATGAATCTGGCCGCGCAGCGGGGCGACACGGCCACCCTGCGCAGGCTGGTGGAGCTGGGCGCGCCGGTCGAGGGCGACGCCAACGAGCGCCATGGCAATACGCCGCTGGCCGAGGCGGTCGCGCAGCGACGGCCGGAGGCGGCCCGGATACTGCTCGCGGCCGGGGCCGATCCGGCACTGCAACGGGACAATTACGACAGCCGCTCGGCGCTGGATCAGGCGGTGACGGCCGGCGATACCACGCTGTTGCGCGAGCTGCTGAAGGCGGCGCGGCCCGACACCTTGCAGGCGCTGATGCGTCATCCGACCCGCTCGCCGGTGCTGCTGGCCCTGAGGCAGCCGGGAGCCGACGGGCTGGCCATGCTGCGGCTGTGGGTGGACGCCGGTTTCGACCTGAAGACGCTGGACGCGGATGCCATCCGCCAGGCCGTGAGCAGCAGGAACGAGGCGCTGGCCATCTATCTGATCGATGCGGGCGTGCCCGTCAATCCGCGGCCGCCGGCGGCGAACGCCAGTGGCGACGGCGCGTCGCAGGACCATGCTGACGAGCCGCCGCTGCTGGCCGCCGCGACGCTGCGCCAGGATGCCATCGTCGACCGCCTGCTGGCCAAGGGAGCCGATCCGGCCGGCCTGGCCGCGGACGGGCAGAGCGCGTTGTATTGGCTGATCGCGCAAGGCAATCAGGCGGGGCTGGAACGCCTGCTGCGCGGCGGCGCGCGGCTGGATGATCCGCGTCTGCCCCGGGCGCCCGCGCACTACGCCCTGATCAACGCCGCCGCCGGCTCTGGCGACATCGCGCTGGCGCGCCGCGTTGCACAGGCCACGGGGCAGGGGCTGGACCGTGCCTGCCTGCCCGACGGCGGCGAATTCCGCCTGCTCGACGAGCCTGGCTATTTCGCCAGCCTGCAGGACTCGGGCTTCAACGGCGGCCCCGCTGATTGCGGCGCGCCGTTGGGACGGCGCGTGCTGGCGGCCCTGCTGCAGGGCCGCGAGCTGATCGTGGCGCGGCGCGACACGGCCGTGGACGTGCTGCGGCGGCTCAAGGCCGGCGGCACCGACTTGCAGGCGCCGCAGGAAGACGGTGAAACGCCGTTGAACGCCGCCATCCGGCTCGGCCGCAAGGATCTGGCCGATGCGCTGCTGGCGGCGGGCGCCGATCCCGATGCGCCCGATCGCCAGGGCCGCGGCCCGGCCTGGACCGCGCTGGAGACCGGGCAACCCGAGATGCTGGCCCTGCTGGCTACGCACAAGGCGCGCTTCACGCAAGTCGCCGCGCCGCCGGGCCAGGACTTCGCGCAGGTCCTGCTGTGCCAGGCCGCGCCCGCGTTCAGCGAAGCGCTGGCCGCGCAGGGCGTGTCGTTGCAGCCGCAATGTCCGGTGCAGGCCGCCGCGCAGCATGGCCGCGGCGCGAGCAAGGCGGTCAGCAAGTCGGCCGCGCCGCAGCGACTGCCGGGACACTACTACCTGCAAGGCGTGCGCGAGGTCGGCAGCGAATTGGTGCTGTCCGAGGACGGCAGCTTTGACTACCTGATGAGCTACGGCGCGGTGGACATCAGCGCCAGCGGCGCCTGGCGCAGCGACGGCAAGCAGGTCTACCTGGACACGCCGCCGCTGCAGCCGTTCTCGGCGGTGGCGGGCGTGCGCGCCAGCGGCGAGCCGGCCCGGCCGGACAATCTGACCGTGCGCGTGTACTACCAGGGCAGGCTGGTCAGGGCGGATGTGGCCATGTCCTCGGCCAGCGACGACTACGCCGGCGCGCCGCGCGAGTCCGAAGGCGAGGACGGCGTCAGCGCGCCCCTTGCCTCCGCCGGCAAGCTGCGCGCGCTGGCCGTGTTCGTGCCGCTGCCCTCGGGCGCGCGCTGGCATTTCGTCGATGTGTCGAAGCTGGATCCGGCGGCGCGCGCCATCCGCATCGACCTGGCTTTGCCGCAAGCCGCGTCGGCCTCGCCGCTGCATACTTCAATGACGTTGCGCGAAGATGGCTCGCTGGTCGAAACGCGCGGGGGCAGGGCGCTGCGCTACGCGAAAGAGTAACGTTCGCATTTGCGCGCCGCGACCCGCGCCGGCGCGCATTTGCTCATGCCCGCTTAACCCACGCCAGCTCGGGGTTAAGCCGGTATCCTCATTGTCTTGCCGATACAATGGACCGGCTTGATCGTGCTCTCAACAGAAGGAACCATCACATGGCACATACTCTTCCCCCCCTGCCTTACGAACTGGACGCCCTGGCTCCGCACATCTCCAAGGAGACGCTGGAGTTCCACTACGGCAAGCATCATCAGACCTACGTCACCAACCTGAACAACCTGATCCCCGGCACGGAATTCGAAAGCCTGTCGCTGGAAGAGATCGTCAAGAAGTCCTCGGGCGGCATCTTCAACAACGCGGCCCAGATCTGGAACCACACGTTCTACTGGAACAGCCTGGCTCCCAAGGCCGGCGGCGCGCCGAGCGGCAAGCTGGCCGACGCCATCAACGCCAAGTGGGGCAGCTTCGACGCCTTTAAGGAAGCCTTCAACAAGTCGGCCGCCGGCAACTTCGGTTCGGGCTGGACCTGGCTGGTCAAGAAGGCCGACGGCTCGGTGGACATCGTCAACACCAGCAACGCCGCCACCCCGCTGACCACGGCTGACAAGCCGCTGCTCACCTGTGATGTGTGGGAACACGCCTACTACATCGACTACCGCAATGCCCGTCCCAAGTACCTGGAAAACTTCTGGGCGCTGGTGAACTGGGACTTTGCCGCGAAGAACTTCGCCTGATCCCGCCAGACGCGCTCGCCGCCTTGCGGCGCGCGCGCCACGCCGGACCCGGACCCCTCGGCCTTGCCGAGGGGTTTTGTTTTTTCGCGGGGGGCGCGAACGAATCTCGGACGGGATTTTGTATCAATGGAACTCATTGATAACGTGAGGTTTTTTCAATCGCCCTGTCGATTGTCGAGTTCATTGCATCGAATTACCTGAGAAACAGCCTTTTCTTTAGGGTTTCCCCTAAAAATCCCGAGCGCTATTGTTGGCGCCAGTCCATGACTGAACCTCGGAGCCTGGGACTGCGGCATGGCCGCCATAACACTGGGGTACCTCATGGGAAGGGAAGCATGTTGCGGTTATTTTCTGGTCTGCGTATTGGCGCCCGCCTGTCGGGCGCATTTTTAATTGTGGCGGTGATAGGCGGCGCGATCGGCGCCTTCGGCGTCTGGGGCCTGGCCCGTATCAACGAAATGAACGATCGCCTCTACGACACCGAGCTGCGCGGGCTTTCGGATCTGAAGGAAGCGAACATCAACCTGATCTATGCGGGCCGGGCCCGCAACAGCTTCCTGGCCGCCTCCAGCGAACAGGACCGGCAGGCCATCCGCAAGCAGTTCGACGATGCCGTGCAGAACATGGACAAGCTGCGCGATCGCGCAGCCGAGAATTTCCAGACCGAGGACGGCAAGCGCCTGATCGCGCGCTTCAAGGAAATGGAAGACGTCTGGAAGCGCGAGGCCGCCGCGTTCTTCTCGGCTGCCCAGTCGATGGCGTTGACGCAGGCGGACCCGCGCGTCGTGGAGATCGAAAAGCGCGTCATCGTCTCGTCGCAGAAGCTCGATGACCTGATGACCGACATGGCCGTCAGCAAGGAAAAGGCGGCGGCGCAATCCGTGCAGGAAGGCACCGACCTGTACGAGCGCATGCGCGTGCTGATGATCGGGCTGGCCGTGCTGGGCGTGGCCGTGGGCATGCTGCTGGGCTGGCTGGTGACTCGCGGCATCGTGCAGCCGCTGCTGCAGGCCGTGAGCGCCGCGCGCCAGGTCGCCGCCGGCGACCTGACCACCGATATCAAGGTGGCCACGCGCGACGAAACGGGCGACCTGATGGGCGCGCTCAAGGAAATGAACGAAAGCCTGGCTCGCATCGTGCGCGACGTGCGCGACGGCTGTGAGAGCATCGCCTCGGCATCCTCGCAGATCGCGCAGGGCAACTCTGACCTGTCCCAGCGCACCGAGGAACAGGCGTCCTCGCTGGAAGAGACGGCCGCGTCGATGGAAGAACTGACCAGCACCGTGCAGCAGAATGCCAACAACGCCAGCCAGGCCGACCGCCTGGTCGAGCAGGCCTCGGCCGTGGCGCTGCGCGGCGGTGAAGTGGTGGACGGCGTGGTGCAGACCATGAGCGCCATCTCCGACAGCTCGCGCCGCATCGCCGATATCACGGGCGTGATCGACGGCATCGCCTTCCAGACCAACATCCTGGCGCTGAACGCGGCGGTGGAAGCCGCGCGCGCCGGCGAGCAGGGCCGAGGCTTTGCCGTGGTGGCGGGCGAAGTGCGCACGTTGGCGCAGCGTTCCGCCGTCGCGGCCAAGGAAATCAAGGCCCTGATCGACGAATCGGTCCAGCGTGTCGAAGGCGGCACCCGCCAGGTCGACGAGGCCGGCAGCACCATGCGCGAAGTGGTGGACAGCGTGCGTCAGGTGGCTACGCTGGTGCGCGAGATCTCCAGCGCATCGGCCGAGCAGTCCTCGGGCATCGGCCAGGTCAACCAGGCCGTGGCGCAGATGGACACCGTGACGCAGCAGAACGCCGCGCTGGTGGAAGAGGCCGCCGCGGCCGCCGCCAGCATGCAGGAACAGGCCGGCCGCCTGGCGCAGGAAGTGCGCCGCTTCAAGGTGGACGCGGGCGCTGCCGGCGGTTCGGCGCGCGAGGCGCAGGCGCGCCTGGTGCAGGCCAAGCCCGTCGTGGCGCGCGCGGTGCCCGCGGCGCGCAAGCCGCAGGCCCAGCCCGCGCTGGCGCATGCCGGCGAGGACGACTGGTCCACGTTCTGACGCTTCGGGCCCGCCGTCCGCCGGTGGGCCTGTGGGCTGGCGGTCAGCTTGCGATGGTAAGGTGACCGCCATGAGCCCATTCCATCCCTTGCGTCGCGCCTATGCGGGCGCGCGCCATCTGATGCGCCGCAAGCTGCGCCAGATCAACCGGCTGTCGCGCAAGAGCGTGCAGATGGGCCTGTTGCTGGGCGGCGCCGCGCTGGTCGCCCTGGTATCGCTGGGCTTTGCCTGGCTGGCCGACAAGGCGCTGGAATGGAACCGCGCCTGGGTCGGGCACCGCGGCTGGCTGGCGCTGCTGATCCTGCCGCCCGCGCTGGCCGCGCTGCGCTGGCTCACCTTGCGCTTCGCGCCCAACGCCGCCGGCAGCGGTATTCCCCAAGTCATCGGCGCCTTGTCGCTGCCGCCCGGCCCCGGACAGACCAGCCTGGTTTCGCTGGCGCAGGCGTTGTGGAAAGTGCCGCTGGCCTTTCTCGGCATGCTGGCCGGCGCCTCCATCGGCCGTGAGGGCCCGTCAGTGCAGGTGGGCGCGGCCGTGATGCTGGCCTGGGGCGATTTCTGGAAGCGCCGCGGCCTGCGACTGCGCGGTTTCCACGCCAATGAACTGATCGCGGCAGGCGCGGCCGGCGGGCTGGCCGCGGCCTTCAACGCGCCGCTGGCCGGCGTGATCTTCGCCATCGAGGAATTGGGGCGGGGCACGGTGCTGCGCTGGCAGCGGCTGGTGCTGATCGGCGTGCTGGCGGCCGGCTTCCTGGTGGTTGCCGTGGCCGGCAACAACCCGTACTTCGGCGTGTTCGCCGGCGCGCCGTTGAGCCAGGGCATGCTGATGTGGGTGCTGGTCTGCGGCGCGCTCAACGGTGCGCTGGGCGGCATCTTCGCCCGCCTGCTGGGCAAGGGCGCGGCGGGCGCCGCGCCGCGCAGGTGGCGCGCCTGGATCCGGGCGCATCCCGTCTGGACCGCGTTCATCATGGGCCTGGCGCTGGCCCTGATCGGCCTGTGCTCGGCCGGCAGCGTGTATGGCACGGGCTATGGCTCGGCGGCCGGCCTGTTGTCGGGGAACGACGGCGTGCCCGCCGGCTTCGGGCTGGCCAAGCTGGCGGCCACCGTGGCGTCCTACTGGGCCGGCATACCCGGCGGCATTTTCACGCCGGCGCTGACGACCGGCGCCGGCATCGGCCATCACATCTGGCAATTGGCCGGCGACGGCGTCGACCAGCGCGTGCTGGTGCTGCTTTCGATGGCGGCGTTCCTGGCGGCCGCCACGCAGGCGCCGCTGACCGCCAGCGTGGTGGTGATGGAAATGACGGGCAGCCAGCCCATGCTGTTCTGGCTGCTGGTGGGCGCGCTGCTGGCTTCGGGCGTGTCGCGCCAGTTCTGCCCGCAGCCGTTCTATCACCTGGCCGCCGGCCGCTTCAGGCGCCAGGCGCTGGTCGAGACGGGACGCGCGGCCAAGCCGGCCGCACCGCCCGTGAGCGGATCCTGAGCGGCGGTGCCCGGCGGAGCGCGATACGCTGACTGAACATCAGCCGGACACCGTCCGCAAGGCGGACACACCATGCAGGCAACAAATTGGCGCGAAATGGGCTGCGTTAAGATCCTGCGATCCGATCGGAAGATCCCGTTTTCCTTACTCTTTCAGAGCGACTCATGACCGTGCATGCCTATATCTGCGATGCGATCCGCACTCCCTTCGGCCGCTACGGCGGCGCCTTGGCGTCCGTGCGGCCGGATGATCTTGCCGCCGTGGCCATCAAGGCCCTGGTAGCCCGCAATCCCGGCGTGCGTTGGGAAGAGCTGGACGACGCGATCCTGGGCTGCGCCAACCAGGCCGGCGAAGACAACCGCAACGTCGCCCGCATGGCCACGCTGCTGGCCGGGCTGCCCATCGAGGTGCCGGGCGCGACGGTCAACCGTCTGTGCGGCTCGGGCCTGGACGCCATTGGCGGCGCCGCGCGCGCCATCCGCGCCGGCGAAGCCGGCCTGATGCTGGCGGGCGGCGTGGAAAGCATGAGCCGCGCGCCCTTCGTCATGGGCAAGGCCGACAGCGCCTACTCGCGTAGCGCCGCGATCTACGACACCACCATCGGCTGGCGCTTCATCAACAAGCTGATGAAGGCCCAGTACGGCGTGGACTCCATGCCGGAGACCGCGGAGAACGTGGCCGACGACTTCAAGATCAGCCGCGAAGACCAGGATCTGTTCGCGCTGGCCAGCCAGCAAAAGACCGCCCGCGCGCAGAAGGAAGGCTACTTCGACGCCGAAATCGTGCCCGTGTCGATCGCGCAGAAGAAAGGTGATCCCATCATCGTCTCCAAGGACGAGCATCCGCGTGAAACCACGCTGGAAGCGCTGGCCAAGCTCAAGGGCGTGGTCCGCGAAGGCGGCAGCGTGACGGCCGGCAACGCCTCGGGCGTGAACGACGGCGCCGCGGCGCTGCTGCTGGCCGACGAAAAGGCCGCCGCCCGCCACGGCCTGACGCCGCGCGCGCGCGTGGTCGGCATGGCCACCGCCGGCGTCGCGCCGCGCATCATGGGCATCGGCCCGGCGCCCGCGACCCGCAAGGTGCTGGCCCAGACCGGCCTGACGCTGGAACAGATGGACGTGATCGAGCTGAACGAAGCCTTCGCCGCGCAAGGCCTGGCCGTGCTGCGCGACCTGGGCATCGCCGACAACGATCCGCGCGTGAACCCGAACGGTGGCGCCATCGCCCTGGGCCACCCGCTGGGCGCCAGCGGCGCCCGCCTGGCCACCACCGCCATCAACCAGCTGCACCGCACCGGCGGCCGCTACGCGCTGTGCACCATGTGCATCGGCGTCGGCCAGGGCATCGCGCTGATCATCGAACGCGTCTGACCAGGCAACGCGCTCGCCAACCAGCGAGCGCGCAAGCAAAAAGGGAGCCGAAAGGCTCCCTTTATCTTGAGGCATGGCATTCGTCGATACGCCGTATATCAGCAGTTCGGCAGGCCAGGTCCCTCGCCGACGTAGCCACCGCCATCCGGGCCGCGCGGAGCCGGCTTTGCCGGTCCGCAGCGGCGCCCCCTTGAGGGGGAAGCGCGCAGCGCTTCGGGGGTGGGCTTATCTCTACGGCAATCCGTCGATCTTGCGGCCGGCCTGGATCCCATGCTTCTCGTACCAGCCCTGCGCCATTTCCAGCGCGTAGCGCACCGGCTTCTTCGAGCAGTGCGGATCCTCGGTCTGCGGCGCCATGTCTTCGATGTTGACGATCGTGCCGTCGTCGGTGATGAAGGCGATCGAAAGCGGCAAGAGCGTGTTGCGCATCCAGAAGCACTGCACGTCCGGGTTCTCGAACACGAACAGCATGCCGTCGTTGCCGGGCAGTTCGCGGCGGAACATCAGGCCGCTGCGGCGGCTCTCTTCCGTGTTGGCGACTTCTGCGCGGATAATGTGGATGCCGGCGGACAGCTGCGTGCGCGGCAGTTCCGGCTGCGGGCCGGTCTGCGCGCCGGCCAGCGCCGGCAGGGCGAGCAGGGCGGCGGCCAGTGCCGAACGTCCTGCCTCAAACAGCGTACGGCTTACAGGATTCGATACGGCGGTCTTCAGCATATGCGGGAACGGTAATAAGAAAATAACAAGGCGGGGCCCGAAAGCCCCGCCTGGGATAATGGCGCAACCTGGAGGTTGCGCTATATAGGGTAACTCAGGCAGCAGTGATATTGAGCGCTTGCTTGCCTTTGGGCCCTTGGATAATCTCAAAGGCGACTTTCTGACCTTCCTTCAGGGTTTTGAAACCATTCATCTGGATGGACGAAAAGTGGGCGAACAGATCTTCTCCGCCGTCATCGGGCGTAATGAAGCCAAACCCTTTCGCATCGTTGAACCATTTGACGGTGCCCGTCGATTTGGGATTGTCCCCTTGGACGGCGGTTGCGGTCGTATCAGACATGCGGACTGCCTCATTGAATCGTATGTTTGACAGAAGGGCATCGCGGCCGAAACCCCTTACCCCCTCCGGCCTCCTGGCAGCTTTTCAGCGAGCTGAAAACCCCAGAATGCGTGGATAATGCGCCGCTTTTCTTTGGTGCGTCAAGTATGGAAACTACGCATTTCTACGTGTAATTTTGAGTAAGTTGCATGCAAACCGTCCCCAGTTTAAATAGAATACCCGCGCTATGAGTTCTACCTTGGATACCCAGCACGATCTGGCCGTCGAGAAGGCGCCGGCACGCGCCGCGCCGCCGCCGATGTACCAGGTGCTGCTGCTCAATGACGACTACACGCCGATGGAGTTCGTCGTGAAGGTGCTGCAGAAGTTCTTCAACAAGAACCATGAAGACGCGACGCGGATCATGCTGCAGGTACATCACGAAGGACGCGGAGTCTGCGGCGTCTACCCGCGCGACGTCGCGGCGACGCGGATCGCCCAGGTGGCTCAGTACGCCCGGGCGCGCCAGCATCCGCTGCAATGCGTGATGGAGCCCGTCTAGGCAGCAAGGAACCAGGCCGCCGCCAGTGATGGCGGCGCCGCGTTTTCCGGTCACTGAAAACGCGGGCCGCGCAATGAGAGGCGCGCGGCGTCATGCAGGTCGGCAGCTCCGCCGCAAAGGAGCGTTGAAGTCGAGCAAACGGGGAGGTTTGCCGTGAGTGGAAAGAACAGCAAGTCCTGGCTGGCGATCGCCGGCGCAATAGTCGTAGCCGGCGCCGTCGGCGTGGGCTGGTGGGTGGGGCAGGGGCGCACGCCGTCCGATGCGGGTCCGCCCGCCGCGTCCACGCCCGCCGCGACGTCCTCGCCGGCTGGCAGCTCCCCCTCGCCGCAGCCGGCATCCGGCGATGCCAAGCCGGCGCTGGCGGCGACCGCGACGGTCGGCAAGGCCGATCCCTTCGCCGCCTTGAACTGCCAATCGCGCCAGTTCCGCGACAGCCTGGCTCTGGCGGTGACCTTCACCCAGCCGGTCGACGCCAAGGCCGAGCTTGAAGGCTTCCTGCAGGTCACGGACACCGGCTCGAGCTCGGGCAAGGCCGACCAGGACAACGAGTCGGCGGCCAGCGCCGGCGACAAGCCCATGTCGGTCAAGAGCGGCGACGCCGCGCCCAAGGGCAAGATCGTCAAGGGCAGCTGGGTCGTGGGCGACAACCCGCGCATGATCTATTTCCCCTACGTGCAGCCGCAGCGCTCGTACTCCATCGCCTTGCGCGCCGGCCTGCCCGGCATCGAGAAGGCCACGCTGGTCTCCTCGTCGCATTGCGAAGTGAGCACGGAAGCCATGCCGCCGTCGTTCTACTTCGCCAGCCGTGGCGTGGTGCTGCCCGCCGGCCAGAACGGCGGCCTGCCCGTGGCCACGGTCAACGTGCCCGAGGTGGATGTGCAGTTCCTGCGCGTCGAGCCGGACCGCGTGCCCGAACTGTTCGATTCCGTGCTGGGCCTGGGCCGCAGCGCCTCGTCCTCCGACGATGAGGGCGGCGACTACGATGGCGAAGATGCCTGGCGCTATTCCGACAACCGCAGCCTGAAGGGCTCGGTCAGCAACTGGGACCTGGACCGCCTGAACACGCTGACGACCAGCGTCTACCAGGGCCGCTTCGTCACCGACGATAAGCCGAACCGCCGCCACGTCACCTTCCTGCCGGTCGAAGGCATCAAGGAACTGCAGGAGCCCGGCATCTACATCGCGGTGATGAGCCAGCCCGGCCGCTTCCGCTACGAATACCAGGTCAGCTACTTCTACGTCAGCGACATCGGCCTGCACGCTCGCCGCTACAGCGACCGCATCGAAGCCTATTCCGTCTCGCTCAAGAGCGGCCAGGCCATCTCCGGCGCGGTCTTCGAGCTGGTCGACGGCGCCGGCAAGTCGCTCGCCAAGGCCGCGGCCGATGGCCAGGGCCACGTGCGCTTCGAAGGCAGCTTCACCAATGCGCGCCTGATCCGCGCCTCGCGCGACAAGGAAATGACCGTGCTGGCGCTGGCCGAGCCCGCGCTGGACCTGTCCGAGTTCGACATCGGCGGCCATGTGTCGCGCCCCAACAACCTGTTCGTCTACGCCGGCCGCAATCTGTATCGCCCCGGCGAGACCTTCCACGTGTCGGTGCTGCCGCGCGACCTGGACGGCCGCGTGATGCCGCCGTCGCCGCTGACCGCCACCATCAAGCGCCCCGACGGCCGCGTGGTGCAGACCACGCTGTGGCAGCCCGCGAAGGACCTGCAGGGCTACGTCGAGCGCGCCATCGATCTGCCGCTGGACGCCCAGACCGGCACCTGGCTGCTGGAGCTGCGCGTCGACCCCGCGTCGCGCGCTCCGGATGCCTCGTGGAAGTTCCAGGTCGAGGAATTCCTGCCCGAGCGCATGAAGATGACGCTCGACACGGAACAGCAGGTGCTGAGCCCCGATGACGAGCTGTCGATCGACGTGCAGGGCGATTACCTGTACGGCGCGCCGGCCGCCGGCAACCGCCTGCTGGCGACCTTCCAGGTCAAGCGCAACCGCGTTGCCCTGCCGCAGCAATGGCCCGGCTTCATCTTCGGCGACGTGGCCGATGATTCGCGCCGCACGTTCGGCGAGCTGCCCGAGCTCGCGCTGGACGACGACGGCAAGGCCATCATCGAAGTGAACCCGAACACCGACGGCACGCATTCGCCCATGAAGGTGCGCGTGTCGGCCAGCCTGCTGGAATCGGGCGGTCGTCCGGTGGTGCGTTCCATCGAGCGCGCCGTCTGGCCCGCCGACACGCTGATCGCCGTGCGTCCGCAGTTCGACGGCGACGTGGCGCGCGAGAACGCGCCCGCCGTGTTCGAAGTGGTGCGCGTGACGTCGGCCGGCGAGAAGGCTCCGCTGGCCCAGGCCCAGATGCGCCTGTACCGCGAGGAACGCCAGTACTACTGGCGCTTCGACGACCAGCGCGGCTGGAACAGCGGCTATACCGAAACCGAGGAACTGCAGGATTCGCGCGCCATCGCGCTGAACGATCGCGCCCAGCTGACCGTCAACGTCAAGTGGGGCCGCTACCGCCTGGAGATTTCCGATCCGGAAACCGGCGAAACCATGCGCTACCGCTTCTACGCGGGCTGGAACGCGCAGGACGCCGACGCCATGGGCAACCGCCCGGACCGCGTGCAGATGAAGCTCGAGGGCGTGCCCGCCAAGCCGGGCGACAGCGTCAAGCTCACGCTGACGCCGCCGCATGACGGCCAGGCCCTGGTGATGGTCGAGGGCGACCGCATGCTGTGGTCCACCTGGGTTTCGGTCAAGGCGACCGGCACGCAGGTCGAGATCCCCATCGACAAGGCCTGGAAGCGCCACGACCTGTATGTCTCGGCCGCGGTGTTCCGTCCCGGCAGCGAAGGCGACCGTGTCACGCCGGCGCGCGCGCTGGGCCTGACCTACCTGCCGATCGCCAGCGCCGACCGCAAGCTCGACGTGAAGATCACGGCGCCGGCCAAGGCCGTGCCCGAAACCAAGGCCAGCGTCCGCATCAAGGTGGACGGCGCCCAGGGCAAGCAGGCCATGGTCACGCTGTCGGCGGTGGACGTCGGCATCCTGAACATCAACCAGTACCCTACGCCCAACCCGCTGGACTTCTTCTTCGGCAAGCACCGCTACGCGCCCGAACTGCTGGACATGTACGGCAAGCTCATCGAGAAGATGGACGGCACCAAGGGCAAGCTGAAGTGGGGCGGCGACGCCGCCATGCGCGGTGACAGCAAGAGCCTGCCCAAGAAGGTCAAGCTGGTCGACCTGTTCTCTGGCGTGGTCAAGCTCAACGACAAGGGCGAGGCCGACATCCCGCTGGACCTGCCCGACTTCAACGGCACGCTGCGCCTGATGGCGGTGGCATTCACCGCCGACAACTTCGGCAGCACCGACGCCGAAATGGTGGTGGCCGCGCCCATCGTGGCCGAACTGAACACGCCGCGCTTCATCACCCCGGGCGACCAGTCCGCGATCGCGCTGGACGTGACCAACCTTAGCGGCTCGCCGCAGAAGGTCACCGTCAAGCTCGAGGCGCTGGATCCGCTGGCCATCGTCGATGGCACGCGCACGGTTCAGTTGAAGGACAAGCAGCGCGTCACGCTGCGCTTCACCGCCACCACCACCGGTTCCTACGGGCTGGGCCTGATGCGCCTGACCGTGGACGGGCAGGGCGGCGCGCAGCCGGTGCGCATCGTGCGCGAGTCCGTGCTGCAGGTGCAGCCCGCGCACGCCGCCGAGCGCCAGATCCGCCGCCTGCGCCTGAATCCGGGCGAAAGCCAGTCGCCGCAGGCTTCATGGATCTCGTCCTACTACCCGGACTCGACCACGGTCAGCCTGACCGTCTCGAACCGGCCGCCGTTCAACGTCAACCGCCTGGTCGAAGGCCTGCTCAACTATCCCTACGGTTGCACCGAGCAGACCATCAGCGCGACCCTGCCGTGGGTGCTGATCGACGAGGATGCCGCCAAGCAGTTCGGGCTCAAGCCGCGCACGCAGGCCGAGCGCGAAGCCAAGGTTGCCGGCGCCATCGGCCGTCTGTCCGGCATGCGCAACGCCGTCGGTTCGTACAACCTGTGGGGCGGCAGCTCGTCCTCGCGCGACGTGTGGCTGACGGCCTACGCCGTGGGCTTCCTGCAGGATGCCCGCGACCATGGCTTCACCACGCCCGAGGTCTCGCTGGACCGTTCGCGCCAGTGGCTGCTGGAGCAGGTGCAGCAGAGCTCGAACGCCTTCGGCACCTGGTCGGTCAACCTGCGCAAGAGCGTTGAATCGGGCCGCATCGACAGCGGCTACGTCGACACCCTGCGTGAAGACCATCGCCGCTTCGCCGGCCTGGCCACGGCCGCGCTGGCCCTGGCGCGCGACAAGAAGGCGCCGCTGTCCACGGTGCGCCAGCTCTACGACAACTATCAAGAGCGCGCGCGCTCGCCGCTGCCCCTGGTGCAGCTGGCGGTGGCGTTCAAGCTGATGGGCGACGAAGGGCGCATGAAGGCCGCGCTGGATCAGGCCATGGCGCGCGAGTACGGCATCGTCCGTCGCAGCACCAGCTCCTACTACGACGAGTGGATGGGCGACTATGGCAGCAGCGTGCGCGATTACGCGCTGGCCTATGCGCTGATGAGCCAGTACGGCCTGAAGCACGACCGCAGCGAAGTGCTGCTGTCGCAGCTGACGAGCCGCCTGGGCAACCGTTCCTACCTGTCCACGCAGGAGCAGATGGCCCTGCTGCTGGCGGCCCGCGCGATCGGCGGCGACAAGAACACGCCGTGGGAAGCCGCGCTGACCGTCAACGGCGTGCGCAAGCAGCTGACCGGCGGCAAGGCCGACGCCACGGTGTCGCTGGCGCCCGCCGAGCTGGCCTCGACGCAGCTCACCAACAGCGGCAGCCAGTCCCTGTTCGTGGAGTACGACATCCAGGGCAGCCCGACCGTGACGCCGTCGCCGCGCAGCGACGTGATCCAGCTCAAGCGTGGCTGGTACCGTCCGGATGGCCGCGCATGGGACGGCGGCACCCTGCAGACCGGCGACATGCTGGTGGTCTGGGTGCAGGCATCCTCCAACCAGAGCATCCCGGATGCGCTGCTGGTGGACCGCGTGCCGGCCGGCTTCGAGGTCGAGAACATGAACCTGTCGCAAAGCCCCGAGATGCAGGAATGGACCATCGGCGGCGTGCGCGTGGCCGACGCCATGTCCAACCCCAACATCAAGCACCGCGAATTCCGCGATGACCGGTATGTGGCGGCGGTGGCGCTGGGCCGCGGCAAGGTGGACGTGTTCTACCTGGTGCGCGTCGTGACGCCGGGCCGCTACGCGGTGCCGTCGACGGTGGCGGAAGACATGTACCGGCCGGAAATCCGCGGCGTGGGCGAACAATGGAGCACCGTGGAAATCCGCGATCGCGGCGCGAAGCGTCCTTGACCGCCCCGGCCACCTCCACGGCGGGCGCTCCGCGCGCCCGCCGCTGGCGGCGGCGCGGTATCCTCGCGGCCAGCGTCCTCCTGACGC